>CAYUNY010000062.1:3440-4639 GCA_964446315.1 uncultured Candidatus Saccharibacteria bacterium | reverse complement strand
GGTTGTTCGACCGGTTCATCATCTGCCGGCCGGGCAGGGGAGGGCTGAGGTGCAGCCCCTGGAGGCCGTCGCATGGTGTCCAGGTACACCTTCCTGGTCGGACGCTCTGGCACGCTTTGTCTCGTAGGCATGAGTCATATTATAACCGACGCGTTAATAAGCACAGTTTTCCATAATCGAGAGAAGTAAAATGAGAAGGCTAGTATTATACGGCTAGTCGCAGAGGGTAATTTTCAGTTTTCAATTTTGCAATTTTCATTCAATTTCCAGATAAACAATTTTCAAGATTGGGCCGATCAAATTTCGCGGTGAATTATTCAACGCGTCATCCCAGCGAAGGCTGGGATCCAGTCAACTGAGTAGTTCCGCTGAAAGGTCCGTCCACTCCGGATTAACCTCTTCAATAAGCCGTAATTTCCACTCGCGCCTCCAAGCTTTCATGTTCTTCTCGCGGCGAATGGCTTCTTCGGGGCTGTCATAGACTTCGTAATAAACAAGACTTTCGACATGGTACTTTTTCGTAAAGCTGGCCATGGCCTTTGCTTTATGCTCGTCACCCCTTCGAGCCAGATCATTAGTGACGCCAATGTAGAGTGTTCCATTGCGCTTGCTTGCAAGAATGTACACAAACCACTGCTTCATCAGAGTTTATTCTGACTGGATTCCAGCCTTCGCTGGAATGACGATAAGAAAGGCTGGAATGACGGGGGGATAGGCGTTTCGGGCATTGAAAATTTATTATTGGTCCTTGAATGAAAATTGCAAAATTGAAACTTGAAAATTATTAACTTATTTAACAGTAAAAGTAAAATTGCTCAAGCTTAATAGAGGCGGCTCATCTTGTAACTAAGTGTGTTTTTTGGTAGCATAAAAGCGTAAGCACTAGCGTGTAAATGTGGAAATAAACAGATGGATCAGCGAAAACAGTTTGGCGCTGGATATGTTCGGCCCGGCGGAGCGGTGAAGCACCCTGTGTCGGACTTCCGGGTGACACCATCCAGCCTGGCGCCGGCCGCCGCTGTGCAGGTGAGCCCCGCAAGTGTGTATGTAGCGGTAACACCAGTCAATGCGTCCAAGCTGACACCCAAGCAGTTGTGGCAAGGCCGCCCCCGGTCATTCAGCGAGCTTCGGCGGGGCACGAAAGCCCTCGTGCGGGTTCTGGTCCGCAAGACTTTAAGTGCAGCTTCCAGGTTACGGGT
>CAYUNY010000062.1:2241-3340 GCA_964446315.1 uncultured Candidatus Saccharibacteria bacterium | reverse complement strand
CACCCCAGGCGAAGCCTCGCTATTGCATCCAGGGCAGTCCGTACTAACTTCAAGCCAATTGCCACCTCGGCCGCGTCACTGGTACTTATCATGGGCAGCTCAGTCTTTCTGTCGCATTACTTTACCCGCTTCAACGTGGCGCCCGGCGCCCTCGGTTTGTTACCGAAAACATCGGTCGAGGTCAAACTTATCCAAACCAAAAATGGCACCGTCAACTATCATGCCGCGAGCGACAGCTCGGTCAAGAACAAGGTTGTTCTGGCCGATCCCACCGACGCCACCGACGGCCATAATCTCTACGAAGCCAGCCTCAGCAAAGACCCGGGCAAAGGCTTAACGTTCAGCCAGGCAACAACGGCCAACAACCAGTCAACTCCTAGCATCCCCAATGTCCCGGGCTTACCGAGCGGAGCAGGGCAGAGTGATCCAAACGCCAAACTCAGCTTCAGCCTGACCCCTCTCGGCGGCGGGGTTCAGCATGGCAGGGTAGTGGATGGCCGCCTGCAGTACCCAAGCGATGGCGGCCAGCGATTTTATACCTTCCGCAAGAACGGCATAGCCGAAGACATCTTACTCACCAAAGCCCCCGGCAACACTGCACAGTACCAGTGGCGGCTTGACCTGCCGAGTTCTCTGGAAGCCCGCATGATGGGTAACGGCAGTGTAGGGATATACAGCGCCAATGCCGGGCTGTTCGGTAATGTACAAGTCGGCGACCAGAAGAGCCAAGCCCTCTTGGACAAAGCCAGAAAGAATGGTCAAAAGGATACGTTAGCCTTCGTGCTGCCCGCACCGTTCATCAAGTCCATGGACGGCAGGACGAACTATCAGGATGCAAAATTCGGCCTGAAAGGTAACATCCTGACCCTTACCGCGACGAATCTGCAGAAGCAAACCTATCCGCTAAGCATCGACCCCAGCACCGTAGTTGTGACCAGCACTAGTGACTTCCGGACCGGTTTCGATGATGGGATGATCGACTACACTACCACTGCCAACCAGATAACCAGGTCAGGGATATCCGGCGGTGCAACAGGCACCTGGAACTACACCGCCGGCAGCGCGTCCTGCGCCACGTTTACCGGCACGTGCAGCAGCG
>CAYUNY010000062.1:0-2141 GCA_964446315.1 uncultured Candidatus Saccharibacteria bacterium | reverse complement strand
AACTACACCGCCGGCAGCGCGTCCTGCGCCACGTTTACCGGCACGTGCAGCAGCGCCACCTTCACCACCACCCGCGGCATCCACGCCTCCATCGCCTACAACGGCTATTTATATATCATAGGTGGCTACAACGGCAGCTTCTTCAACGATGTCCAATACGCCCCCATCAACTCTAACGGTACTATCGGCACCTGGAACTACACCGCCGGCAGCGCGTCCTGCGCCACGTTTACCGGCACGTGCAGCAGCGGCACCTTCACTGGCGCGCGCTGGGGTCACAGCTCCGTGGTCTACAACGGCTACCTTTATGTTATTGGTGGTTCCGGCGTCAGCACCTTCGACGACGTCCAATACGCCCCCATCAACGCTAACGGTACTATCGGCACCTGGGCCAGTACCACCAGTTTCACTACCGCCCGCGTCGCCCAGACCTCCGTGGTCTACGACGGCTACCTGTATATCATTGGTGGTTCCACATTTGCCAGTACTACTTCCTGCGCAGTTGGCTCAGCATCAACGTGGTATTGCAACGACGTCCAATACGCCCCCATCAACGCTAACGGTACCATCGGCTCCTGGAACACTACCACAACTTTTACTACCGCCCGCGCCTACCACACCTCCGTGGTCTACAACGGCTACCTCTATATCTCCGGCGGTACTAACGGCAGCTACCTCAACGATGTCCAATACGCCCAGATCCAGCCCATGGGCACCTTGGGTAAGTTTATACAGCAATCAAGTGCTTTCACCACGACACGAAACAATCATGCGAGTGTTATTTATAACGGTTATTTATATATAGTTGGGGGGAATAGTAGCGGCACCGCCTTACAAGACGTATCGTATTGCCCGATTAATTCAGACGGTAGTGTCGGCACATGTACCCAACAGACTACTGCTTTTCCGAATCCTCGCTACTCCGAAGCGTTTGTGGCATATAATGGCTTTCTGTATCTGGCGGGAGGATCGGGCAGTGCAACATTTTCTGATGTCGTGTATTCCTCGATGTCGTCCAGCGGCGCCTTAGTATGCCCAAGCGGCACAACCTGTACCACTGGTGTCTTTACCCAGGTCGCCAGCGCCCTGCCGGCAGTCAGGACATCTGGCGCAGGTTTCGCATATAATGGTTTCTTTTATGTAGCTGGCGGTGCTGCCGCCGGAGTGTCAATCAACGATGTTCTGCGCAGCCAGATAAATGCTAACGGCAGCCTGTCATGTCCTTCCGGCTTTACTTGCTCCGGCTCATCGGTCTTTACGCAGCAGACTACTGCGTTTGCGAATGCGCGTGTGCAACTAGCAGCCAGTGTCTATAACGGTTATGTTTATATTTCCGGCGGTCGTGATACTGCTGCCGGCAGCACATATTACAATGACATCCAATACAGCCAATTTAACTCAAATGGCACCCTGGCTTGCCCGACCGGCGCCACGTGTACGGGGGGGAATGTCTTTGCAGCGGCACAAACGTTTACTACAGCGCGACAACAACCGACGACCGTGGCAAGCAGTGGCTACCTGTACATTATCGGCGGCGATAACGGGTCGGTGCTGAATGATATCCAGTACTGCCCGCTAGCTAGCAATGGTACCGTAGGAACGTGTAGTACCCTCGTCAGCCCTATGGCTGGCTCTCGTACGGGCGCAAGGGCTGCCCTATATGGCGGTAACATATACATAAGTGGCGGTCTTGGCACTGGAACAAGCTGCGTCAGCTCTTACTGCAATGATGTGCAAAGGTTCTGGTTAGCGCAAATGGGGCAGGCGACAAGTCCGTGGCAGTCAACCAGCAGCTTCACCACCGCCCGCTTCAACCACACCTCCGTCGCCTACAATGGTTACCTATATGTTATCGGTGGCTTGAGCGGCATAAGCGCCACAGGATGTACGACGGGTGCGGGAAGCGCCTGGTACTGTTCCGACGTCCAGTATGCCCCCATCAACAGTGATGGCACGCTCGGTACCTGGGCTACTACCACCAGCTTCGCCCCTGCCCGCAGCGGCCACACGTCCATCGCCTATAACGGTTACCTGTACATAGTCGGCGGTCTTACCAACGCTAGCGCCACTGGGTGTACATCTGGATCTGCATCCACCTGGTACTGTAACGACGTCCAGTATGCCCTTATCTGCACCGGCAG
>CAYUNY010000061.1:0-4682 GCA_964446315.1 uncultured Candidatus Saccharibacteria bacterium | reverse complement strand
AGCTCGATCTTAAAGATATTAAGCTTGAAGACGCTGTCGAGCGGGTGCTGAAACTACCGGCCGTGGGCAGTAAGAAGTTCCTGATCACTATCGGCGACCGCACCGTAGGCGGCATGAGCGTCCGCGACCAGATGGTCGGCCCGTGGCAGGTGCCGGTTAGCGACGTCGCCGTCACGGCCGTCGCTTTCGACACCGACGCCGGCGAGGCCATGGCCATGGGCGAGCGCACCCCGCTGGCCGTCATCAACGCCCCGGCGGCGGCCCGAATGGCCGTTGGCGAAGCCATCACAAATCTGGCCGCGGCCGACATCAAGCAATTATCAGATATCAAATTATCCGCCAACTGGATGGCCGCCGCCGGCTACAAACAGGAGGACCAGAACCTCTACGACAGCGTCGAGGCCATTGGCGAAGACTTCTGCCCGGCACTGGGCATCACTATCCCGGTCGGCAAAGATAGTTTAAGCATGCGCACCACTTGGGATGACAAATCGGTCACCGCGCCGGTCTCGCTAATCATCACCGGCTTCGCCCCCACACAAGACGTCAAAAAGACCCTGACTCCACAGCTGGCCAATAAAGATTCGGCGCTTATCCTCATCGATATCAGCGAGGGCAAAACCCGTCTAGGCGGCTCGGCGCTGGCCCAGGTCTACAACCAAACCGGCAGTGAAACCCCCGACGTCAGTCCGGTTGCCCTGCAAGATTATTTTAACGATTTGAACCGTCTAAAAGGCAACGGTCAGGTCTTGGCCTATCACGACCGTTCCGACGGCGGCCTACTGGCCACCGTTTCGGAAATGGCCTTCGCCAGCCGTTGCGGCCTGGAACTTGACCTAAGCGAACTGCCAGGCGACTCATTAGAAAAACTATTCAGTGAAGAGCTGGGCATGATCATCCAGGTGCCTGCCGAACAAGCCGAGGCCGTGCTAGACCATGTCGGCAAACACGCCTACATTATTGGCAAGCCGACCGTTGACCAGAACATCATAGTTAAAGACAGTTCGAAGGAAATCTATCGCAGTACCCGCTCGCAACTGGAAAGCTGGTGGAGTGATACCAGCTACCAAATCCAAAAGCTGAGAGACAACCCAGAAGCTGCCGAGCAGGAGTTCGCCGCCATTAAAGACGATAAGGATCCCGGCTTATCGCCCAAGCTAACTTTTAAGCTAGCCGATAAAACTTATAAAGAAAAGCCCAAGGTTGCCATCTTTCGCGAACAGGGAGTGAATGGCCAGGTGGAAATGGCCGCCGCCTTCGACCATGCCGGCTTCGCGAGCGTCGATGTCCACCTAAACGACCTAATCAGCGGCAAGCACAAACTGGACGACTTCGTCGGCCTGGCGGCCTGCGGCGGTTTTAGCTACGGCGACGTGCTGGGGGCAGGCGAGGGCTGGGCCAAATCCATCTTATTCAACAAAGATTTGCGCGAGCAGTTTAAAAAGTTCTTTGAACGGCCCGACACCTTCAGTCTCGGTGTCTGCAACGGCTGCCAGATGCTGGCCGCACTTAAAGAATTGATCCCGGGGGCAGGCAACTGGCCGGAATTCCTAAAGAATAGTTCCGAGCAGTTCGAGGCCCGCGTCGTGACCGTAAAGATTAACAAGTCACCGTCAATTCTATTGAAGGGCATGGAAGGATCAATCCTGCCGGTGCCGACCGCCCACGGCGAAGGCCGCGCCGAGTTCCACGGCACCAAACCGGATATGAATCTGGTTTCCGCCCAGTATGTCGATAACTACGGCAAGGTCACCGAAGCCTACCCGGCCAATCCCAACGGTTCGCCACAGGGTATCACGGCGCTAACCACGCCAGACGGCCGGGCCACCATTATCATGCCGCACCCCGAACGCGCCTTCCTGACTCGCCAACTCTCTTGGCATCCCTCAGAATGGGGCGCCGAATCACCGTGGATGCAAATCTTCCACAACGCTCGCGCCTGGGTCGAACAAAACAAAGCTAGCTGAGCAATTTGACCGTTGGGTAGTCGGGGTTTTTAGCGGCCCATTCGTCGCCGTGACCGATATCAATAACAACCGGCACCTGCTTTGAACAGAGTCCGGTCTTCATGCAGTCTTCGGGCGTCCAGACGTCGTATTCCACGGAAGTCAACTTAACAAACTTGGGTACGCCCATGGCCTCGGCAGTAGCACCTTTATTAGCAGCGACTGCGCCAATGCCGACAATCGTGCCGCCGGCTTTTTTAACCGTTTCAATCATTCCTTTAATTGAAAACATCTGGTTAATCATGTCCTCCAGGATTAATACGCGCTTGCCGTTTACCGCTTTCGCAAAACCGTCGCGCTCAAATGCAAAAGCTTTGCTACCGTCGTCGGTTTTAACTTTATCGCCCCACACGCCGTAGATTTCCTTTCCGTTTATTTTGCCAAGGTGGTGGGCTCCCCAATGCGAGAAAGGTATGGCGCCAATCGCCGGCGAGGCTACGGTGTCGACTCCATCGTCCTTGAAGTCCTTGACTAGCTCCTCGATGAATTTGCTGACTAGCTCGACATGAGGCAGTAGCGGGTCGATGTTGCAGTAGCCGGCTAGGTGCTTACCGCTAACACCTACGAAATGGCCCTCGTAAATACACCCGATGCGCTTTAGTTCGTCTTCCACGTTCACTGGTTTGCTCCTCTGTATTTATTAATCTCGTCGCGCAGTTTGAGCGCTTCGGTGCGGGCGGCGTCAGCGAAATCTTCGCCGCTGGAGGCGTAGATTATTGAGCGGCCGGAATTTATGATCAGGCTGTTGTCGCCGGCTTTCATGGTGGCTTCGAGGTCGCCGCCCTGGGCGCCAATGCCGGGCACCAGCAAGATCATATCGTCGCCGACAACCTTGCGGACTTCGGCCAACTCGGTCGGATTGGTGGCGCCGACCACCAGCAGGCAGTTGCCATTGGCATTCCAGTTCTTGGCGACGTTTTCGGCTACCTGCAGGTAGAGCTTGCGACCGCCGGTTTCGAGGTCTTGGAATTCACCGGCCCCGGGGTTGGACATACGACACAACACGATAACACCCTTATCCTTGTAGTCCAGGAATGACTGCATGGCTTCGCGCCCTTCGTAGGGCTGAACGGTGACGGCGTCAGCTCGGAGGTAGTCGAAGGCGAACTTGGCGTAGTGGTCGTTGGTATTGCCGATGTCGCCTCGTTTGAAGTCGAGAATGATCGAGAGTTCTGGATAGTTTTGGCGGATGTAGTCGCAGGTTTGCTTGAGCTCGGCGATGCCGGCGGGGCCGCGCGACTCGTAAAAGGCCGAGTTGGGCTTGTAGGCGCAGACCAGATCGGCAGTAGCGTCGATAATGGCTTTGTTGAAGGCGAAATAGGGTGATTCGACGTCACGAAGGTTGGTCGGAAGTTTATCGAGGTCGGGGTCTAGGCCGACGCATAATAGCGAGTTGTTATGGCTTTGGCTGGCTCGCAGTTTGTTCAGAAAATCCATAGGCTCCCGCGCTGTTTTCATCTATTATATAGATAGTTACCTGAGGAGCCAAACATGCCCAAGCAACCGGCCACGCTTTTTGACCCGGCCAAAACTTTCGACGACAATTTCGACCACGGGCCGTTCCCCAGCGACGGCTTTTATAAGAACGACGGCGAGCCGTCTTATGAGTTTTTAGGCCACAAGCTGTACGCGCCTTTCGGCATCGCCGCCGGCTCTCTGCCGACCAGCAAGCACGTCGGTGCCGCTTTTAAGAAGGGCTTTGACGTTGTTTGCTACAAAACCCAGCGCAGTGTGCCGTTCAAGGTAAACGATTGGCCCAACGTGACTTACCTCGATGTGAAGGGTGACCTGACGCTAGAAAAGGCCGCCGAGCCGATCGTCGGGCATACCGAATCCGACCAGCCGGTCGAAAAGCTGACCATTACCAATTCTTTCGGCAACCCCTCGCGCGGGCCGGAGTTCTGGATTGAGGACATGAAGAAGGCCGTGGCAGAGCAGGGCAAGGGCCAGCTATTGATAGCCAGTGTTGTCGGCACCATCCAGGACGGCTTCAGCAGTGAGGATTATTATGATGATTTCGCCAAAGCCGCCAAGCTGGCCGTTAGCGCCGGCGTGCCGGTGATCGAGATCAACCTGTCGTGCCCCAACGTCGCCAATGAAGGTATTCTTTGCTTCAACCCTGAGGCGGTAGTCGACATTTGCCGGCGCGTTAAGACGGCAATCGGCGACACGCCATTGGTGGCCAAAATCGGCTACTTCAGCCCGGATCAGCAACCGCTGTTAGAGAAGATCTTGAAAGACACCGCCGAATACGTGGCGGCCTGGTCGGTTATTAACACCATCGTGGCCACGGTGGTGAATGAGAAGGGCGAGCAGTTATTGCCAGGGCCGGGCCGGCTGAAGAGCGGCGCCTGCGGCGCCGGCATTAAGTGGGCCGGCATAGACATGGTCAAGCGCCTCGACACGCTCCGCAAAGCCAAGGGCTACAAATACGAAATCATCGGTGTCGGCGGCGTTATGACCCCGGCCGACTTCCACGACTACCGAAAGGCCGGGGCCGACGTCGTCCAATCCGTCACGGCCGCCATGTGGAACGACCAGCTGGCCGCCCAGGTCAAAGCCTCTCTCTAGCCCCTCTCTGTGCTACCATAGAAGTAGTCATGAGAACGTCTTCCTATCATCCTATTTACGACATTACCAAAACGTTCGAAGAAAACCTGGCGCTCGGCCCCAACC
>CAYUNY010000060.1:0-4838 GCA_964446315.1 uncultured Candidatus Saccharibacteria bacterium | reverse complement strand
GATAATACCAGCTAATAGAGGAAAAACCAAGAAAAATGACACTAAACGGCTATTAGAAGTTGAGGAGGTAAACCAGGATCGAGTAGAAGAGCAGGGTGGTCAGAACAAAAACCACGCTAACCAGCCAGACAACGTTTTTGGTGTTGCCCTGCCCCAGGCGGCGGCTCATTTTGGAGAAGACCCAGGCGGCCGCGCCGGCTCCGAAAAAGAGTGAAAATAGCCAGTTCATATCGGTTATTGTACCTTAAAAAGCCAGCTTTTTAGCCACTTCGGCCAAGGCGGCGTGGTCCAGTTCGGCGCCTTGGTCGGGAATCCGGCGGGCCTCTTCGGGCTTGGCGAAACCGTAGACATGAACGTGGGCGTGAGGCACGTCTATGCCAAACACCAGCTCGCCGACATAGGGAACGCCCATTACCTCGCGAATCCGCACCGCCACCTTTTTAACAGTGGCCATAAGAGCTTGGTACGTCTCGTCATTCAGATCCCAGACGAACTCGGTCTGCTCTTTCGGCACCACCAATGTGTGACCGGGAGTTTTGGGGTGAATATCGAGAAAGGCCAGGGTCTTATCATCCTCGTAAATCTTGTGGCAAGGAATTTCGCCCTTAATGATCTTGGTGAAAATACTGTCTTCCATATCTTCAAGTATAGCGGGGCAGGGCAAGGAAAATTAAATTCCCGTTAAGTTTGGCGATTTCGCGGCCGCTTATGCTTGCCCGCAGGCGGCAGGCTGGAGGATAGTCTGGTCACCATGAAAGGCACAAATTCGTCCGGGCGTTGGTGGCTGTGGCGGCTGTTCTATCTGTTGGCTGGCACTTTATTGGTTATTTGCCTGCTAGATGTGGTTTTGGTCAGGGCCGCCACTGGCGGCTTGGAGCCGGCCTGGAGCCATCCGAGCGTTATGGCTTTGCGGCGGGTTAGCCAGGTCACTAGCGCCCAGAGCGAACCCAACCTGCTGAATAATTTGGATTGTAGCCTGGTGACTTACCGCCTGGTTGGCGCCAGCCAGATGCAGACCGGCTGTTTTACGCAGAGTGCCTTCGGGCTGATGGACAGCGACGGCTACACGGTGATCTTTAGTGGCACCGATGAAGCCCTGCCCCTGATACCGAACGCCAACGACGAGGTTTTAGCGCCCTGGCCAAAGTCTTCGGAGCTGATCGCTCTGGATACCGTCAGTACCGGTGGCGCTCGCATCGGGCTCTACAGGAATCCCTCAAACGCCATGCAGGACCAGCGCAACGCGCTGTTACAGCTGACGGCCAAGCAACTAGTTGCGGGACCCGATTTACCACTGTTAGACAGGCTTGGTAACCCACTGGTTATTAATTCCCAGACGCTGGCTTTTTCGGACAGCGGCAGTTGGATGGTGGCCGAGGTGCTGGGCGCCGGCTTCGTTCGTATCAACCTGGCCACGCTCGACATGACGTCTTTCGCGGGGCCGTTCGGGTACGCGGGTACTTCGGCTTTATCCAAGTCGCGTGTCGCCGTGAGCGATGACGGCCGTTACGCGGCCGTGTCAAATGGATCCTCAAGTACCTTCAAGGTTTACGATTTAAATACCTGCAGTGGCACGGCCGTGAATCTCCAGCCGCTCAACTGCCAATCTTATGACTACCGCCCTTTTATCAGCCAGCAGGTAGCCAGCTTGCGATCGATTCGCCACGTCCGTTTCGTTAATGACGGCCTGCTAAGCGTGGAGGCTTCTACTTTTGACGGCAAGGGCGACGGTATTTACGAGCTGGCGCCGACGGCTAACATTACTTCGTTGATTGATTACTTGGGAATGGGCGATTCCTACACCTCGGGCGAAGGGGCATTTGATTACCTGGCCGGCACAGACGACAGCAATAATGTTTGCCACTTATCGATTCGTTCGTATCCAGTCTTGCTCACAAATGATCTGTTCAGCAGTCGTGGCGGCCATTCGGTAGCCTGTTCGGGCGCCGTTATTAACGACGTCGGCAGTACGAGTTACACCTATAAAGGACAGGTGCTCGGCGTCCTGGATTTCCGGCACTTGCAGGAGGATGACCCAGCACTTCTAAATAGCGTGATGACGAATTTCCTGCCCGGCTATGTGGCCCAGCAACGTTTCGTGGGGCAATATCAGCCGGGCGTCATGACGGTGTCCGTCGGCGGCGATGACATCGGCTTTGGCGACATTCTATCGGAATGCGTCGTGCCACATGTTAGCCGCCACGTCAGCGACAGCACCTGCTTTGACACCTACGAGGATCGCCAGGAAGTTATCAAGCTGGTGGACAGGACCGTGCCGCGCTGGACGGCGCTTTACAAACAGCTGGCGGCGGCTTCGCCGGGCGGGCGGGTCTATGCTATCGGCTACCCCAGCGTGGCAGATGACACTGGTAGCTGTGCTATTAACGTTCAGCTTGGCAAAAGCGAACTGGAGTTTTCCGAGGAGCTGATAGATTATTTGAACGGCGCCATAAAACAGGCGGCGGCCAAGGCCGGCGTAGCCTATGTTGACATTAGCAAGGCTCTTTACGGTCATCGCCTGTGCGAAACGGCCAGCTATAACGTAGCCGTTAACGGACTGACGGCGGGCACCGACTTTGGTCCTTTCGGCCGGGAGAGTTATCATCCCAATGCGCTCGGCCAGTCGCTTATTGAACAGGCAATCCTGGCCCAGACCCATAATCTTACTGACTATCCGAGCGGCGTTGATTTAGCTCCCGATAGCCAGAAACTACTTAAGGCCCCGAAGTCCGGCCGAACCGTGGCCAGCCGCGTGGCGGCCAAAAGCCTGGTTCCCAAAAAAGCCAAGGCCGGGCAGACCATAAGGCTGGCTAGCTCTGGTGCCAGCAGTGGCCTCAGGCCCCACGCTGTCTACAGTGTCAGGCTTGACGGCTCTGCGGGCACGGTCATAGGCAGTGCGACCAGTAACGATTCGAGCGATTTGGATGCTGTAGTTTCCTTACCTGGCAGTGTTTCACCCGGCATCCACACTGTGGATGTGGCCGGTGAGAACCAAGCCGGCGAACCGACGGACATTACCCAGCCAATCTATATACCTGTCAGCGAAACCGACGCTGACGGCGACGGTGTACCGGATGGCTCGGATTCCTGCCCTGGCGCCATTAACAGCGGCCAGGACGCCGACCATGACGGCATTGACGATACTTGTGATAGCTTTATAGGTCTTCCTGTGGGTCCGGGCAATTCGGGCGGCGGGGTGTCATTAGCAGTAACCGGCCTGACCGTGGCGACGACTTTACCGTCGGACGGGTCTTCGCAGTCACAGGCAAGCCAATTACAACCTGCGGGTCAGCTAACAAAAACATCATCGGCCGTAAAAGCGGGTGAGGCGGCCCATGCTCCGCAACTGATAAATCCATCGCCACGCAAAAGGTTGTCGCGCACCGTGTCTTCGTATCCGAGCGAGCGGCTTAACTGGCTGAGAATAGTCATCATGCCTTTGACTGCGTGGTTGTTTTTTGCACTGGTTGCCCTCGGGTTGTTTGCTTTTTTGTGGCGGTCAAAACAAGCTACTCCATACGAAAATAGGAAAATAGCACGAAATGTTTAACGAAATCGATGGGGATCAGATACAATATTGCTTATGATTTGGGTTCGCAAAGGCTTCGTGCACTTTTTGGCTATTCTTTTGTTTATTTCGCTGGTTGGCGGGGTCGCGATCTTAAATGTTAACCGCGTTTTTGGCCAGCCCGGGGAGGTTAAAACACTTGTTGCCCAGAGCGGTATTTATGATCACATTGTGTCGGCGGCCCTTGACCAGTCCCAGAAGGACGCTAATAAAAACGGCGGCAGTGACAGCTCGGTTTCGCTGAGTGACACGGCCGTCCAGCAGGCCGCCAAACAGTCGTTTACCCCTGGTCTTTTGCGCACCAGCTTCGAGACTTTCATCGACGCCAACTATGCCTGGTTGCAAGGCAAAACCGCCACGCCCCAGTTCAATATCGACCTGTCGGGCGCCAAGAATAGCCTAGCCGACCAGGTTGGCGCCGCAGTGACGGCGCGGCTCAAGACCCTGCCTGTCTGTACGCCCGCCCAGATGGCCCAACTACAACTGCCCGTTAATTCGCTAACCGTGGATTGCCGCCCAACCAACATAGATCCCCAAACCGAAGGCGCCCGCGTCGCGCAGGATATTAAAACCAGTAACGACTTCCTGGGCCAGCCGGTCCTGACGCCTACTTCGGTGAACCAGCAGAAAGACGCCCAGGCCAAGCCTTATTTCAAGACGGCCAGCAAGGCCCCCCAAGTCTATCGTTTCGTCCAGAAAGGCCCGTATATATTGGCGGCTTTGGCTATATTGACCTCTGTAGGAATCATTTTTATCGCACCGACCAAGCGCAAAGGCTGGCGGCGCATCGGGGTGGTTCTGGCATTGGCCGGCGTTATTCTTATCGCCAGCAAGTTCGTGGCCGACGCGGGGGTAACCAAACTCAGCGACAAACTGCATAACGGGGCCGGCAGTGAGATACAGGCCCAGGTAAACAACCTGGCCAAAACCCTCGAATCGAAGCTGTTCCAATCAAACCTGGTATTTGGCGTAGCTTTTGTGGTGCTGGCCGCCATAATTATCGGCTGGTTGGTCAAAACCCGTAATCAAAGTGGCAAGCCAAAAGCAGTGCCTACAGTGCCTCAGGAAGATACGCCGGATGAAAGTCCCGAACCCGCGGCCATGGACGTAACACGTCCAGCGCCCGCACCGACTGCGCCAACCGTCAAGCCGCCCATTAAAAGCGCCGACTCAGCTCCACAAATCAAAAAGCCAAAACGCACCCGCCTAATTCAATAATAATTGGCGGAGAGGGAGGGATTCGAACCCTCGGTACCCGTGAGGGCACACT
>CAYUNY010000059.1:0-4891 GCA_964446315.1 uncultured Candidatus Saccharibacteria bacterium | reverse complement strand
CGGTGCTGGGCGTAGGTGCCCGGGCTGACCATGACGTAGCTCATAAAATCGCGGTAATTAACATCGATGCGGCGTGAGGAGACCCTGGCTTGCAAGCGGTCGTCAAAGCTAACCTTGCCGCCGAGCTCCTGCAGGTGAATGGCTATGTCGTAATCCTCGTGCATATTACCGCGCGAACAGAGGCGCGGCTTAACTCTCAGCCAGGCCTCGCGGCGCATGGCCATGTTGGCACCCCATAGGTAAACACGGTCTTTAAGCTGGCGCTCCAGGCGACGCCTAAAGAACAGGTCGATGGCGTTGAAAAGCGGCGCGGCGGCCACGTTGTAGTACTGGGCGGCCCCCGAAACGGCGTCGAGCGAAGGATCGCTGAAGACTGTTTGGATGCTGGCCAACCAGTCGCGCGGCAGTAGGCTGTCCGCGTCGATGCGGGCGATTATGTCGCCACGGGCAGAGTCGAAGCCCGAGGTGCGGGCGTGCAGTACGCCCTGGCGGCGCTCATTCAAAACGGTAACAAAATCAAAGCCCTCGGCGATGGCGGCGGAGCCGTCAGTCGAGTTATTGTCCACCACTATTACCTGGTGCGGACGAACCGTCTGGGCGGCAATCGACCGCAGGCAGGCCTCCAGGCTGTCGGCTTCGTTGTATACTGGGATAACAATGCTTATTTTCATCAAATTCTGACTCTCATTATATGTTAAAACGCCTTCTAATGCATGCCCGCGCCTACTGGAATCACAGCCGTTGGCGCAAGCTTATAACGGTTCTGGCACTCGTTGTTATCCTGGCTGTCGGCACGATGTACGGCATCGCCCAATGGTATATCCACAGCGAGCGCAGTAAACCGCTAGAAATGGGTGTCAGCTTCATCCCCGATTACGCCCAGAGCCTGGGCCTTGACCAGGAACAAACCATGGACGGCCTGTTGAATATCGGCGTCCGTCACCTTCGCCTGGTCAGCTACTGGAGTGACATCGAGCAAACCCGCGGCAGTTACGATTTCAGTCAGCTCGACTGGCAGTTCAAAAAAGCCGAAGCCAAACATGCCAAGATCGTCCTGACGCTAGGCCTGCGCCAGCCGCGCTGGCCGGAGTGCCATGCGCCGGATTGGGTCAACCTGAGCTCCCCCCGCTCGCAGTGGCAACCACAGCTGGAGGCCTTTATGACCGCCGTGATCAAGCGCTACCAACACTCGCCAGCGCTAGAAAAATACCAGCTCGAAAACGAATACTTCCTGAAGGGCTTTGGCATTTGCGTCGATTTCAGCCGCGACCGCTTGGTTAGCGAATATAACCTGGTCAAAAAACTGGATCCCCGGCACCCCATAATCGTCGGGCGCAGTAATAACGCCATCGGCCTGCCAAAGGGCCAGCCGCGGCCTGACGAGTTCAGTATTTCGGTCTATAAACGCATCTGGGACGCCGGGGTCACCCATCGCTACCTGGAATACCCGTACCCGGCCTGGTACTACGGCTTCATCGCCGGCACCCAAAAGTTTCTTTACCACAAAGACATGGCCATCGGCGAACTGCAGGCCGAGGCCTGGGCGCCCAACCTCGGTTCTATCCAGAACATCAGCCTGGCCGAACAGAACAAATCGCTCAACCCCAAGCGACTGCACGACCGTTTCGAGTACGGCATGGCCACCGGCATGCGCGAAATCTATGCCTGGGGCGCCGAATACTGGTACTACCGCCAGGTCATCCTCAACGACCCCAGCCTGATGCAGGTTGCTCAGCAGGAATTCAGCACCGGCAAGTAGCTAGTCGGACTCAGGCTGTAACAAAGGATCGTGAATAACCGGCGGCCCCTCGACGGATGCGGGGACAGCCGCGTCGCCAATAGCCTTAGTGACTTCAAAGCCTCTTCGGATAAGCTCGTTCTTTAGCTGGTCGGTGGGCAAGACATCGACGATAGGCAAGGCTCCACGCCCAGCCCTCCACATTTCAAAACGAGTAATACGACCTGCCATATAGCATAATATTACATTATAAGTTGTCAAATGCCCAGCTGTCATCTAGAATATAACAGTTATGGTTAAGAAGAAGTCCAACCAGTCAAAACGCATCACTAACCGGCGGGCCCGGCACGATTACGAGCTCGGCGATTCTTTAGTGGTGGGTTTGGAACTGAGTGGCGCTGAAACCAAGAGCCTGCGCATGGGTCACGGCCAGCTACGCGGATCTTACGTGAATATCAGGGGTGACGAACTCTGGCTGATTAACGCCACCATCTCGCCCAGTAGCGGCATACCTATCTCCGAATCGGACCAGGTGCGCGACCGTAAGTTACTCGCAAAACGACGCGAAATCGACGCCCTGATCTCAGCCAAACAACAGGGCCGCACCATCGTGCCGCTGGAGATCCTAACCGGCGGCCGCTTCATTAAACTGCGCATCTCGGTGGGCAAGGGTAAAAAGCGTTACGACAAACGCCAAACCCTCAAGGCCCGCGACGACGATCGCCGGGCCCAAGCCGCCATGAAACAGGCCCGCTAGTCATTTACAATCTGTTATATAGCCGTTAGAATAGACAGGTTCAAGCATATTCCGGGGTAGCTCAGCGGTAGAGCGGGTGGCTGTTAACCACTAGGTCGCTGGTTCGAATCCAGTCCCCGGAGCCATTATTGCCAAAATACCACTTTTGTGGTATTTTTTTGTTTATGTCTAGTCTTCCTGAATCGCCTGACGCGATGCCGATAATTGATTCTCCGCGATATCAAAAGGCATACGGCATGCCAGCTCCGATCCATGAGGTATTGCCCACGCTAATTTCCAGGGCAGAAAGAAGTGGGGCGAAAACCGATAGGGGTGAGATGGTTGCAGCGCTAATAAGGCACGCTTTGCTGGAGATGAGTGGCGAGGAACTTGCCGAGGTTTGGCGAGCCTACAGGCATGGTACCGTCCAAGAACTTCAAACCGAGCCTAATTCAGAGCGCTCTTAGAAAAGTTTTATGTGCGTCCGGTGCGGGAGCCATTATTTTAAAGCGCTTTGCTTTTGGGCGGACCGGTCAGCACCTTTAGGTCGGAGATGTATCGGTTGACCAGTTTTTCGTCTTCGATCACCACCGCCATGGCCAGGCTCATCCAATCGATCAAACCGGCCAAGTCTTGTTTTCTTAGCTGTTGGGGTTTCTTATTCAGGTGGCTTTGTATCTGGCGGGTGACGAAGCGGTCGGCGGCCGGGCCAAAGTATTCGTGGGTTACGTCTACCACTCTACTATATAAAGTATCGTTCGTTCTTCCCGCCATAAGCGTTTAGGCCTCTTCGATTTTTTGCAATTTTCGGGCGCCAAGGGCGATAAGCACAAAACCTACCGACAGGACGAGGAGTATTGAATATATAATGGCTAACAGCCAGTAAATCGCAAGGGTGGCGAGGTGCGCGGTGAGGGTTGTCAAAAATTGCAGGCCTATGGACACCACAATCAGCCAGACCAGGCCGAGCGCCAAAAGGCTCCAGCTTTTCCTATAAACGATGCCGGCGACTTTGTGGTGGTAGCGGTAAACATCGTACGCCGCCTGCAGGCCGACGTACCACATGTATATATACGGGGCCACCAGGGTAGTCAAAATGAGCCAGATGGACATGTGGTAAACCAGGGCGCGATTGTGGGTGGTTGCCACCAGGCGGTAATATATCAGGCCGATGTAGACGAGCAGAATAGCCAGGGCGTTGGTTACGCCGTATTTAGGACGCTGGCGCACCAGTTCGCTGAGGCCCCGCGCGCCAATGCCGATAAAGCTGAATCCAACCAGGGGAAAGAGCAGGCCAATGTAATTTTCAATGATTCCCGCGGTTGGCAAAAAGCCGAGGTGTTTGGTAGCAATGTAATTCAGCACGGCAGAACTAACTGAAGAGGCTGGCAACCATACAACCAGCACGAAGATGCCTTTTGTCAGGTTTGCCACTTGCTTGCCGTCTTTATCGGCCTTAATGATCTGGGTGTATGCGCGAAGTTTATCGTAACCGTAAAAACCGGCAAACCAGATGGCCGCTAAAATCAGGATAATCGTGACGTCGATAACGCGTATGCCCAGCACGCTCACATGATACTGAGATAATATGGCCGGGGACGGGGCCGGTAAAAGCACAAAGCCGCTATAAATAAGTAGAGAGAGAATGTAGCTGTAGAATAGTTTGGATCGTAGCTTCAACGCCTTGCCTCCATTAGCCGCTCAATTCGCCGTTAACATAGTATAAAAGAATCCGACGGCGCACAATAGTTATCCAGGCTTTTAGAATCTGCCGGCCGCTATAAAGGCGGCGCCGATCATACTGACTATGAGTGAGACACCAAAGCCGACAGCCGGCCAAGCGATAATGCCGGCCGCCACCAGGGCAGAGCCGAGGAATATGCCCGGGGATAGCAGACGTTCCTGGTGCTGTTTGGCAATCGAATCGATATAGACTACTAGATCTTTCAGCGCATCCTGAAAGCCATGGCCGGTGGCTGGCCGCGAGGCCGAACCGGGCCGATAATCGTATTGGGCGTGCCTGATGGCCACATCGGCGGCGGCAATCACCAAGCCCGGCTTAAAGTAGGCCGGATTATCCTGATCTTCTCGCATAGGGTCATCTTACAGGCCGAAACCGTGACGTTCCGTAAGATATGTTACCGTCAGCAAAACAGCCCGCCAAAGCGGGCTGTATGCTTTTTGTATTAAGCTTTTTTATTAACGCCTGTCGGCTAAGGCCGCGACCTGCAGGGTTCCGACCACGATAGCGTAAAGGCCCAAGACCCATACGAAATTAACGCCGTCGGCTTCCTTGGAAAACAGAATCACGATGCCGGCTACCAGCGCGCCGAGGCCGCTCAGGTAGCTAAGCGCCGCCGCCTTGGCGGTTGCCGCCGCGTTGAAGTACGAGACCACGGCGTCGATCACGCCGCTGG
>CAYUNY010000058.1:0-5015 GCA_964446315.1 uncultured Candidatus Saccharibacteria bacterium | reverse complement strand
CCGTAAAAAGCGTGTGCCTGGTTGAGCGGCCGGTAAAGCCCCTCGCGCCATTTGAAGCTCTCGCTCAGGGCATAACTGCTACTGCCGGCCAGTACGGGGATAGCCAACAGGCCGGTGCCAATAATACCGATAGCGAAAAGGAAGTAGGTGGCGTTACCGGCAAACGGCCGCAGGGCTTCGGCCGCCTGCGAGGCCGAGGTTATATCGGTCACGCCGTGCGTGAATAGTATGCCGCCGCAGGCGGCGATGATAAAGAACATTACCAGGTTAGACAGGAACATACCCGACCAAACATCGATGCGCATGCTTTTAATATCGGCCGGTGCCGTGGCGGTACGCCGTTCGTGCTGGGTGATTTTGCCCTGCAGGATCTGCTCCTCCACCTCTTGCGAGGTTTGCCAGAAGAAAAGATACGGCGAAATGGTGGTTCCCAGAATAGCACACAGGATAATAGCCCACTGCTTGCCGAGATGGATGTTGGGCACAAAGGCGTGCGACAGCACCTGGTGCCAGTTCAAATGGGCCAGAATGGCCGAAAAAACGTAGGCCAACAACACCATGGCCAGCCACTTCATATAGCGGGCGTAACGCACGTAGGGCGTGAAGATCTGCACCCCAAGGCCTAAAGCCGTGAAGCCGGCCACCAGCCAGCCAAAATTGAGCCGCGGGTTAAGCAGTTGGGTGGCCTTGGCCATGGCCCCTAGGTCGGCACCGATGTTAACGGCGTTGGCCACGAACAACAGCGTGGCGCAGATGTATATAACCCGCCGGCTGAAGTGGACCCGGATGTTGCCGGCCAGCCCCCGGCCCGTCACTAGGCCGATGCGGGCGCACATTTCTTGCACGATGGCGCTGAGCGGAAACGTCCAGGCCGCCAGCCACAAAAAGTGGTAGCCGAACTGGGCGCCGGTCTGCGAATAAGTGGCGATGCCCGAGGGGTCGTCGTCGGAAGCGCCGGTGGTCAGGCCGGGCCCTAACAGGTGCCAGTAGTCCTCGGTTTTCTGGATGGCTTTGCCGGTCTGCAGGCTGGCCCCCAGCTTCTGCGTGGTAATTACGGTCCGGTCCAAAAGCTCGGCCGGCGCCTCGGCGCCTTTTCTTATGTAATCTTTTTGTTTGGACATAACTTAAGGCCTTTTAGAAGAGGTGTTTACCGTAATAATACCAAAAATGTTTCAATGTTAAACCGGCGATGACCAGGAACCATAAAATCAGCAGGTCCAGGTGATGACGGCGTACCCAGGCGTAGGCTTTTTGCGGCCTGCTGGCGGGCAGTTTGATATGTTTCTTGTCGATGTTATAGAGTGTTATATACCAAAAAGCCGTGATGGTCACCGTCCAGACGGCCATGCAATATAAACAGAGGGCGCCGATGCGGTAAACGCTTTCAAAGAATAGCCAATGCACGAAACCGAGCGCGAATAGCACGCCGGCCTCAATGGCCAGCCAGAACCAGCGCTTGAAAGCCGCCCCGGCAGTTAGCGCCACGCCGATCGTTGCCACGGCCGCGAAACCGGCCAGCCCCAGGAACGGATTGGGGAAGCCGAAAGCCGTGCCCTGCTTAGACGTAATGACATTGCCGCAACTGATGATGGGATCTAGACTACAGCTGAGATGCGCGCCGGGGTGTTGGATCAGCCTGATTTTATCCTGCGACAGGATAAAGGCGCAGTAAACGCCGACCAGTCCGACAATTATCAGGATATATGGCAGTGTTTTGGGTAGCGACCAATTCTTGAAAGACATAATTCTGGCTTTATTATAGCAGTATTTTAAGATGTTTACGCTTGCGGGCCGGCCGAGCCGGGCTGGTAAATTACCAGGTCTTCGGCGGACTTTTGCCAGGCCTCGATGACCGGTTGCAGGGCCCGCCAGCCGGCCAGCACTTCCTGGCTGGTGGCGAAGAGCGTGTGGTCGCCGCGAATGGCGTCGAGCAGTACCCTTTCGTAGGCGTCGGGATGGCCCGGCTCGGCCCCGGCGCCGGGCTCAGTGACCACATTGCCGACCAGCTTGGCGACAACCTCGTCGGCCGCGATGGTCTCGTCGGGCTGGATTCGAAAGCGCAGTTGCCCCGCCGGTTTGAAGTTCACCGTAATCTCGCCCAGACGCTCATCAAGAGCCTTGCCGGTGGCCAGCCTGAAAGGCACGCCCTGCCAGCGGTCGCTAGTGACAAAAAGCGTCACTGCGGCGTAGGTTTCGGTGGTGGAATCAGGATTTTTGACCTCCTCGGGGTAGCCTTGATACTGGCCGCGCAGAGCTTGCTCGGCAACTTTGTCGGCCGGTACCGGCTTGGCCTTTTCCAAAAGTGCCTGCTTGTCGGCATGGATTAGCTCGCTTTCCAGCCGGCCGGGTAAGTCCATGGCCACTAGGCCCATGAGCTGGATCAAGTGGCTCTGGATAAAGTCACGCAAGGCCCCTAGCGGTTCGTAGAAGCCGGCCCGGCCCTCGACGCCGATCTTTTCCTTGGCCACGATGTCGACGCCGGCGATGTGCTGGCCGTTCCAAAGCGCTTCCAAGCCGGGGTTTTCCAACCGAAACTTTAATATGCGGCGGACGGTTTGCTTGGCCAGGTAATGGTCGATGCGGAAAAGCTGTTCTTCGCTAAAAGATTTAGCGGTTTCGGCGATCAGATGTTTGGCCGAGGGCAGATCGTAACCGAAGGGCTTCTCTACCAACAACCTGGTGGCCGCCCTGCCGTGCTGACAGCTGGTGTTAAGCCCCCGTTCGCCCAGCAGGCGCACCACGTCGTCGTAGGCGGCCGGCGGAATAGACAGGTAGTAAAGACGATTCAGGCACTGGCCTTTGGCGTCTTCAATGCCGTCCAGTTTCTGGCGCAGGGTATCGTAGGCGGCCGGGTCCTCGAGGTCCATGGTTAACATCGAAGTGTGTTGGCGCATATCCGCCAGGGCCACCGGGTCGCAAACCTTGTCGACTTCATTCACGCAGACCTCCACCCGCTCGAAAAGCTGTTCGACGGTGGTCTGGCTACGCGTGATGCCGACGATTTCGGTATTGGCCGGCATTAAACCGTCTTTGAACAGGTGATAAAGCGACGGCAGTAAGTAACGCGCCGACAGGTCGCCGGTTATGCCAAAAATAACTATGATGGCCGGCTCGAGGCTGTCGCCGCTCATTCGGCTGTCTCCAGCTGGTCGCTGAAGAGGTAGGCCTCCGACACCTCCTTAACGACCTGCGCCGGCTGTTCGGCCAGAGGCAGAGACTTGTTCTGCAGAATTTCCAGCGCCGGGCGCTTCTCGTCACCGAACGCGAATAGATAAATAGTCGTAACCTTCTTAAGAGCCGGAAAGGTTAACGTTATGCGCTTGAGCGGCGGGTGCTCGTACGCGGTTACCCAGGCCTTGGTCTCGTGCGCGGCCGGCGAATCAGGCAGAATACCGCTGACGTGGCCGTCGGGGCCCATGCCTAGCTGGGCGATAATAACGTCGTTGTCGGCAAAGGCCTTGCGGACGGTTTTCTCGAAGGCCCGCGCCGTTGCCTCAAAGCTCAGCCCGGCCTGTAAAACAGGTAGAGTCCTGGCCTGTTTTGCCTCGAAACCGGCGTCGAGCAGTTGTTGCCAGTTGGAATCCTTGTGCCCCGGTTCGCCATAGCGTTCGTCGTTGGGCATAACGGTTAGGCTACCGCTTAACTCGTCGGGGATAACGGACATTATTTCGACGGCCGGCGGAACGTTGGACCCGCCGCTGGTCAGCCAGAGCACCCGCTTGCCGGCGGCCAGCTCCACGGCCAATCGCTCGCTCAACGCGGCGATACCGTCTTCCCAGCCGGTCGTTGGGATTAACTTCATGAACCTACTATATCAGTTTATTTGAGGATGACCTGAGAGCGCTCGGGGCCGACGCCGATGCGGGTCACCGGCACTCCCAATTCTGTCTCGAAGAGTTCGATAAAGGCCTTAGCCTCGGGCGGCAGGTCCTCGTATTTACGGACGGCGCTGAGATCTTGGCTCCAGGTGGGCAGTTCAACGTAATTTGGCGTGCATTCTGCCAGCGCGGCCGCCGATGTGGGCGCCGTTTTGAGTTTTTGGCCCCTAAAGTTGTAGCTGGTGGCGACTTTGACGGTTTTGCCATAACGCGGCACGTGATCCAGCTTGGAAATGGCCAGCTCGTCGATGCCGTTGCCGCGGACGGCGTTGCGCAGTTCGACTATATCCGGATAGCCGATGCGCCGCGGCCGCTTGGTGGTCACGCCGTACTCGCTGTCCAGCTGGCCCAAAGGCCCGCGTACCGCCGCGGCCACTGTCTTATCTTCAATCTCGGTCACCAGCGGCCCGCCGCCAACGTGCGACTTAACGGCCTTGGTAATGCCGGTGGACTTGCCCAGGTGTTTGGCCGAAATGCCCAGCCCGTCCAGCAGGCCGGTAACGGTGGTCGAGGAAGAGGTCACCGCCGGGTACATTCCGTGGTTGATGTCCAGCCAGTAAGCCTGGGCGCCCTCGGCCAAAATCCGCTTACCCTCGTCCAGTTTTTTATTAAGGATTTCGACGGTATCAGCGGCGTAGGACTTGAGCGCTTTAACGGCCGCCATGTAGCCTTCAGTGGCCTCCTTGATCTGGGCCGGGCTCATTTGGCGAGCCTTGGGCAGTAGCGGATTAACTTCTTTCAGGCCTTCCAAAACGTGGTCGTATAATTCGTCGCCGTCGAGCAGGACGGCTTCCAGGCGCACGCCTTCGCGCCTGTACTTGTCGGCGGCCACGAAAGCGATGCCGGCCCGGGTACTGCCTTGGGCTTTGCCGCTGTCTTCGCGCAGTTCGTCGAGTACCAAGTGGTGCGGTAGCACCAGGTGCGCGGCGCTACTAATTAACAGATTGTCGGGTGACACTTCCAGGCCGGCGTCCCGGATGGTTTCGATTTCTTCTAATAAACGCGGCGGGTCCAGGTAAACGCCGTTGCCTACAATGTTCAGCTTGCCGGGATAAGCCACGCCTGAGGGCACCTGGTGCAGCGCCAGGTGGCGGCCGTCGCCGGGGGGCACCACGGTGTGGCCGGCGTTGGCGCCAC
>CAYUNY010000057.1:0-5021 GCA_964446315.1 uncultured Candidatus Saccharibacteria bacterium | reverse complement strand
ACCTCGTGGTTATGAGCCACGCGAGCTGCCGCTGCTCCACCCCGCGTCGGATGGTTTAAAGATTGTAGCAAACAGGGGTGAAAAAGTCAATTACCGCCTAGGCCGCAGGAGCAACGCCGGCAATGTCGCGGATTTCGAATTCGGCTTCCAGGGCCTGACTAGGACTGCAGATCACAACATGGCTAAGTATCGGGTTAAGCGATATGCTACCGGGCCTATAGGGCAGGATTACTGCCGTGCAAATACCCTCAATGACGCTTCCGTCGTTGAAGGTGAATGTGGAAAATTCTTTGGCCTGCCCTTCTTCCGGTTTTGCCAACTTTTTGAGTGACTTGAATAGCTCGACCCGCTTGGCGCCGTGCTCCTGATGCTCATCAAAAAGTGCTTGCGTGGCCCGGAATTTCTCTCGCTTGGCTTGGTTCTTGGCGGCGAATTGGGCCCAATATTCCGGGCCGATAATCGGCGGCAGGCCGTCTGCCGGCGTCAGTACTTTCAAATCTGGGGGAGAATCTAAATCAAATGGGTCGGGGTTTTCGTATGGTAGGGCCTCAGCAGCCATTTTTGTTAGAGATATTAATCATTTCCATAAATCATACGCTTAATGGCGGAAAACACAAGCGTTTTTTGGAAATTCGGTGCTAATTATCAGAATTCTGGCGGTGCAGGAAGAAATCTATCCAGGATGTGAAGTTGCGTTGGTAGCCCGGCGGCTTGGCCTTGCCGGCGTCACCGGAGGCGGTGGGTAGATTCGTCGTGTAGGCCAGAGCCACCTGCTCAGGCACGACGACTTCCTTCTCGCCGGGAGCGGCCAGGCCGAAGTTCTGGCGAGCGGCCAGCTCCAGATACTGGTTGCTGTTGTAGTAGTCGTTCTGCAGTTTCAGGTTCTGGTTCTGGAGGTCCTGCAAGGCGTTTTGCTGGTCGAGCGCCGAGATTTGCTTCTGCAGGCCATAATTAGTCTGGATTGTTTTAATGCCGCTCCAGCTGATCAGGATAACAATCACCAGGAACACGGCCTGGCCGGCGAAGCTGATGTCGTTGAGGCGCTTCACGAAAGTCAGCGCCTGGTCCTGGTATTTTTTTATTTGCATGGCTTATCAATATTATATAACCTCAGCCGGAATCTGCTATACTCAGCTCTGTTAAGGGGGTGTAGCTCATCGGTTAGAGCAGGCGGCTCATAACCGCTTGGTAGATGGTTCGATTCCATCCACCCCCACCATTATTATTAGGCGGCTTGCGGCAGAATGTCGTGGCCCAGCCATTCGAGATTCAGTTTGCGCGGAAGTCGCGCAAGTGCGTGTTCGGCAACTGGGGACTGATATTGCGGAGATAGGGTGCATAATCTGGCCCAGATGGCTTCATCGTCGCCCGCCCGCGTGCCTTCAAATACGGTTCTCGCGGTTCGCAAGGCGGTGGCCTCGTAGTCAGCGTGGTCTCGCGAGGGCGGACCAGGCTCCCCCGCCGAAAGGCCCTCGACCGCGTATTTTGGCCCCAGTACGTGCGCAAAAATCAGCATCGTCCGTGGCAGGTGCGTGGGAGAGGTTACCACCGCCAGATCTTTCCAACCGGGTTCCTTATCAAGGATTTCCTTGACCCTTAAAGCGTTGCCGATGGTGCACAGGGATCGCGGCTCTTCGATAACCGCTCCGGCGGGAACGCCCCTGCTAATCGCCACGTCCGCCATGGCGGAGGCTTCTGAGCGAGGCGGTATGGGAGTAGCGTTAAAGGAGTGCGAGCCCGACATTATAAGATAGGGTGCCATGGCCTGCGTGGATAGCTCGCTAAATAGCCTGACGGCGGTATCGATTCTTTCGAGTAACTCGGGTTTGGGGGAACCATCATCCTCCAATTGCAACCCGAGGGTGACGATGGCGTCTACTTTTGGATATCTGTATTCAGGCGTTTCAGCCATGACGCTTATGTTATATCACGTTATTTCAACAACATAAGGAGATATATGTCACAAGTTATTAATTCCGTATAATATCATGGAAATAAAATCAAAATTACGTTACGGTATGGTATATTACATCTATGACCGAGATAAATGGCGCGAGGATCGAAGTACTAAAAGACTACGAAACTATGAGCTATGCGGCGGCAAACCATATTGGGCGACTACTGACGCCTAGTTTTAATATGCTCGTGCCCACCGGAACAACGCCAGAGGTCACCTACGCCAAGCTGTCTGAGTTTAATTTGAGCGGAGTTAACCTGTTCAATTATGACGCTTATTGCGAGTTCACGGCCGACAAAGGATTTCAACTGCTTGATCCGGAGGATCCGCGCGGTTATCAATATTACATGGCGCAAAAGCTGCCGGGTAAAAAAAGCCATTTTCCGGGTATCGAAAATATAGAACACCGCGGCGCGTACGATAAAATTATTGCCGCTTATGGCGGTATCGATCTTGCGCTTAATGCCATCGGCGAGGATGGCCACACCTTCGGCTTCAACTTCCCCGGTAGTTCTCCTGACTCTAAGACAAGGCTGGTCGAAGTCAACCAATCGACTAGGCAGGTCAACGAAAAATTGACGAATGCCGCTGTGCCCCAGTATGCCATTACTACGGGCCTGGCAACCGGCATGGAAGCCAAAAAAGTAGTTGTTCTGGTTTCGGGCAAGCGTAAAGCCGGCATCCTGGCCCATGTTATCCACGGCGAGACTTCAACAGAGGTACCGGCCACCATTTTGCGTGAGCATCCGGACTGTACGTGGTTCGTCGACGAAGCCGCCGCGGCTGCTCTGTGACATAAATCAAGCTTAACCGTATTGACAATAGGGTGTAAAATATCTAACAGGTGTTAAAACAAACGTTCTAGATAAGTCAGTCTAGATAAAAAGGAACCGAAATGTCTCCTCACGAATTTCACTATGCGACCGTAAAACCAATATATGAAGGTAGCTGTCACCCCATCGGCAGGGCAGGCCTGGTTGGGTACGGCGACCGTTCGGAAGGTCTCAGGACCTCCGAAGGCGGTCAGACACCACCAACATCCGAAAACCAACCCGATGGCGAGGTTGATTTCGAACAAGCCGCTCACAACGGTGAGATGGCTACCCGCGCCGCGGATGTACAGTTCTAAAAGTGACTGAGCTTTGATCGCCTAAATATTTCACAGACACCGCACGTCCGTCCCCTTATAGTTGTACCTGTAAGGGGGTTTTTGTATGTCACGATTGAGCGATATTTTGCAGAGCCGTGAAGATCATCGGGAAGTCCGCCGCAAGCTCAAGGACGACGAGTTTAAGCTGGCTTAGGAGCGGTTTCGAGCAGTTCTAAGAGGTCTTCGGTGCTTTGCGCGGCCATCAGGCGCTCGCGCAGTTCTTTGGCGCCGTCAAAACCGTTAATGTAGATTTTGCAGAACTTGTTTAAGGTGTGGATGGGCCGTTCGCCGTTTTGCCAGGTGTCGGCGAAGAGTTTGACGTGCTTTTTATAGAGTTCAAGCCGCTGGTCGCGGGTCTGGCCTGGCCAGGGATCATTTTCGGCGAATATAAACGGATCGTGGAAAACGCCGCGGCCGATCATGACGCCGTCCAGTCCGTGTTTCTCGGCTAGTTCGAGGCCGTGCTGACGGCTCAAAACGTCGCCATTACCAACGATTAGGGTATCGGGCGACAACTTGTCGCGCATCTGGCGGGCTTGGCCGATAAAATCCCAATCGGCCGGCACTTTGCTCATTTCCCGCTTGGTCCGGCCGTGAATAGTTAACATGTTAAGCTTTTGCTCCAACAGGAATTCTATCCAACCCGGGTCGGGCTCGCCAAAGCCGGTGCGGGTTTTGACGCTTAGGGGCAATTTGCCGCCCAGCCCTTCCCTGGCGGCGTCGATTATCTCTTTGGCCAGCGGCCGGTCGTTCATCAGGGCGGCACAGGTGCCATTCTTAACCTCGCTCTTCTGCGGACAGCCCATGTTGAGGTCAACACCGCCAAAGTTAACGCCGTTTGGCAAGCCAAATTCTTTGGCGAAAGTGCCATCGGCGACCTGGCGGGCGGTTTTATAAAAATTCTCGGGCTCCAGGCCCCAGACCTGAGCAATCAGGGGTTGCTCGTCCGGTGTGAAGCGTAGCTTTTTAAGCAGTTTAGCGCGGCCCGGGCTCTGCAAGCCATCGACATTCACGAATTCCGTGAAATACAGGTCAGGCGGGGCGCATCCGGCCACGACGCGGCGAAAAACGCTGTCCGTGACGTCATCCATCGGCGCCAACACAAAAAACGGCCTGGGCAAGGTCTCAAATATGTTCACTTAGCTATTATAACTTCTAGGCGGCCTGTTGGTCGTAGTGTGTGATTCGTAGTAGCCGTTGCGGGTAACCGGGTGTCATGCAGTGAGCCATTGGATTACTGTCTAGCCGCCCCACGAAGGCTTCTATGGTTTCCTGGTCTTTACGAGTGCGCTCACCATGAGGATGACGTCGCAACCAGGCCTCCGGATTGTTTTCTAGGCGGCAGTCACCGCTATGCGGGCAACGAGCACAGGCCTTTTCAAGCGACTTCTCGAAGCTCTCTTCATAACCTTCCAAGGCATCTTCTGCGGCATCCATGTCCTCTATAGAGGTTTCTTGGTGAGTTGTAACTGCGCCAGTGATCCGTCGGAGCTTGCCGGCAGTGATGATGGCCTTGTACAGATGGCGGCGGCGAACGCGAGGTTTGACATGGTCGCCTATAGGCTCTATGCCATCGACGCTGGCTTCCAGTTCGTCATTCTCGGCCGCTTCGGCTTCTTGCACCGCCCGATAATCATCAAAAAGGGTTGGGCTGGTTTCAATTGTGTCGGGGTCGTTAGGTAAGGTGGGGCTGTCGCTGACGACGGTTTCGGGGGCGTCTTCAGCGATCGGTAGACCTACACTTCTCAAGGTCTCGGGGCTTGAGCCTCGGGCAATCTCGTCCGACACCGTAAAGGTATCAATATTCAGGTTCTCAATATGGACATTGATAGCCATAACAATTCCAATTATACCACTGTTATGCCTATCTAGCAATAGAGGTTGTGCTTATTCCCAGCTGAAGATGCGGAAGGC
>CAYUNY010000056.1:0-5160 GCA_964446315.1 uncultured Candidatus Saccharibacteria bacterium | reverse complement strand
CGCTCATAATGAACACCCTCCTTAAGTTGACAAGCTTATCATCCACCCGGCGTGCGCGTTTGTCAAACCGCTTATGTGGATAACTTTTATGCTGGTTTGCTAAGGCTCTTATGGTTAGAATGAAGAAAATGGAGAGACCCCCACAAAACGCTACCATCTACGTTGCACCGAACCCGGTTCAACGTCCCGAGCGCCAACGCCTCCACCTACCTTCGCCGATCATTTTAGGGCTCGCCGCGGTCGCCCTTGGCAATACCGCTACGCCCGCTAAGGCGCCTCCGATCGGTACCGACCTGCGTACCCGCCTGGTCTCCGAGGGCACCCCGACGCGCCTTACCACCGACTTCGGCCTATTGCGGGCGCCAGAAAGCCCGACCGCTCCTATGACCCCGTTCCGCCCAGCCAGCCGCGCCGCACTGAAGGGCAGGCTGGTGACTACCGCGAACTTTGCGAATGGCTACGCCCAAAAAGTATTGGTGCAGGGAAGCACATTTGTCGCCTCCGCTCGTCGCAAGATTATTGACAATCATGTCTGGGTACGAGGCCTGGCCATACCCGAGTCACGACCGAGCGACAGCGAATGCGTCTGGATCCAAGCCGATAGGGCGCGCCAAGCAGGTGTACGCATGCTCTCGGGCCCGACGGAATGCGCTGGCGTATCGGAGCAGGGCAATAGCCGCGACCAGGTGGGCATGGACTTCAACGGTCCCGATCATACGCTCGCAAGCGGAGCCTACACCAAGTTGCGGCTCGAGTGCGATAACACGCCCTTCGCCCTTAACTATGACGCGCGTTACGGAGTGCCCTACGACGAATTGCCGCCCGCCAGGATACCCGGCGGGTTCTTCTATCGGTTCACGACGCTGGACGGTAAGCGCGCTGTCGGCATGGTGACGCTCATACTGCCAGGCACGCCAGACGGCGAGCTGACCGTTTGGGGAAGCTACCCTCGTGACTGCGTGCCCGGGCATCCTCGCGGCGGCTTGCCTCTACGCATATAGCTTGCGCCAGGCTATTTTTTATTGGATAATGCTGATACCATGCCAACCCCGGGGAAAATTCTCGCCTACGCAGCCGCCGCAACGGCGTTCGGCACTCCCCAAGCCGAAGCCCTCACGGTTCAGGCAAGTACTCAGTACGAGGGCGACTATCTCCAGCAGACGCTCGATTATTATAAAAACACCGGCCGAGCGGTCTGCAACATAGCCACCAGGCAGGCGAACGCCAATTTCGGTAGTTTCAGCGCCGTACTGCAAGTGGAGGCTTTGGGCGACCCCAATGGGGACGGCGCCAAAGGCTGGGATACCGACGCTGACTTCTACAGTCCGTTTCGTTCCTCTGTGCCGGGGGCCGATCCACACCTGGCCAGCGTAAGCGTACCGGCGCATTTCAAGACCGCCAAACTGGAAAGCCTGACCGGTCTGGCCAGACTGGGTTGTCACGGGGAGTCCGGGCTGTCTTTCCGCCTACAGGCTAAAGGCTCGGTTGCCGAATCAGAATCCGACAGCTCTATAGGCAAGACCGAGCAGAGCCTGACCATGACCGGCCGGGGCGTCGCCGAGTGCAGGGTGGATTTTCGTAGCTACACCGATCCGCTCGGCAGTATGCACGCCGTTATGCAAGTCGAGAAGTATGACTCCGAGGCTGGTGGCGTGCCGGAGTGGTCTCGCGACGACGAAATAAGGGACACCTATGCTGGCTCGGCGCCGAACAGCGATCCGTTCAGCCGCTCGATCGACGTCTACGCCGAGCTCAGTGCCGACAGGCTATTCCGCGAAGCCGTCCGCTATCCTGTCCGGCTGGCCTGCCGTACAGATCAGGACCGCACTGTAATTACCAGTCAGATCCTGCCGCGCATGCTAAAATATCAGTAATGAGTGACCTCTCCGGTATTGCATTGCTTTCCGTCTACGACAAGGCGGGGATCGCCGAGTTCGCCAACGGCCTGGCCGAGCTGGGCTGGCAGGTTTATGCTTCCGGTGGCACGGCCAAGGCCGTTGCCGACGCCGGCGTTAAAGTCATAGACGTGTCCGAACTGGTCGGCGGTAGCGCAATTCTGGGCCACCGTGTCGTAACCCTATCACGTGAGATTTCGGCCGGCCTATTGGCCGACAAATCTTCGACGGACGACGTAGCCGAAATGACTAAGCTCGGATTGCCTATTATTGATCTGGTATGCGTCGATATGTATCCGCTGGAGTCAGCCATTGCCGACGGCAGGGATGTAATCGCCCAAACCGATATCGGCGGGCCGACCATGTTGCGCTCGGCGACTAAAGGGCGGCGGATCGTTTTATCGCACGCCGATCAACGCCAGCCGGTACTGGAATGGCTCAAAGCCGGCAAACCGGATGAGGAAACTTTCTTGGACGAATTAGCCGCCCGCGCCGAGTACGAAGTGGCCCGTTACGTGCTTACATCAGCCAAATATCTAAATGGAACGAATGTCAGTGGTTCGGTAGCCCGCCAGTCTACTCCCACCAAGTACGGCGAAAATCCCCAGCAGGCCGAGGCCGCCTTTTACGCCGACAACCGCGTGGCGGTCGACCCTTTGGGGGTTGACCAGTTCGAGCACGTACAGGGCATGGAGCGCAGCTTTATAAATATGACCGATATCGACCGTTTGCTCCAGACGGTTACACATATAGCCGCCGGTTTTGATAGAAACTTTGGGGATGTGCCCTCGATCGCGGTAGGAGTAAAACATGGCAATGCGTGTGGCGCGGCCGTGGCCGCCTCACCGGTTGAAGCCGTCCAGAAAATGCTGACGGGCGACACGCGAGCCATCTTTGGCGGCGTGGTGATGGTGAACGCCGAGATCGATAAAGATGTGGCCACGGCCTTGATGCACTACGCCATGGAGGGCGACCGGCCGCGACTATTGGACGGCGTTATTGGTGCTTCGGTAACCGACGAAGCCCTGGAACTGTTGAGCCGCAACAAATTAAGGGTTGTTGTTAATCCGTCCCTAAAAGACCTTAGTGATAAGTCACTTGATTCAACTCGCCGTCAACGTCCTGTCCGCGGCGGCACGCTGGAACAGCCCAACTATGATTTCGTCATCGACCTGAAGGCCGATTACATGCAGAAGCACGGCGATATTTCCGACCAGCAAAAACGCGACGTGATCCTAGGCTGGGCCGTCGGCTGCACTAGCAACAGCAACACCATTACGCTGGTAAAAGACGGCCAAATGATCGGCAACGGCGTCGGCCAGCAAGACCGCGTCGGCGCCGGACAGCTGGCCCTAACCCGCACTAATAATGAAATGCCCGAACTTAGCGAAGACGGCGACAAACTTATCTTAAAAGTGACTTTGGATAAAAAGAAGCTGGCTGGCGCCTCGGCCTATAGCGACAGCTTCTTCCCGTTCCCGGACGGACCGGAATTACTGGCCAAAGCCGGCATCAAGGCCTTCCTGACCAGCAACGGCTCGGTCGGCGACGAAGCCGTCATTAAGACCCTCACCGCTGCCGGAGCGGGCATCCTGATGGTCCCCGACAAACTCGGCCGCGGCTTCTACATGCATTAAAACTTAATTAAAAATTGTTCCTCGGGTTTGCACTGTACTTGCCGGGGGTGTCATACATAGTATGCAAATTGCTTAATAAGTATGATGGTTCCGGGAGGCAGTGTGATGGATTCGAGAAGAGTGACGATATCAATGCCGGTTAATATGCTTCGCAGGATCGATGAAGCGGCCGCGATTTCTTATCAAACCCGTAGCAACTTCATCCGCATGGCGATTGTGGAGAAATTTGGCGCCAAAAGTCAGTACGACTTGGTTGTTGATTATGAGCCTGACATGCGTACCGACAAGCAAACCGCGAAAATGTATGATTTCCAGGAAGAATACGAAGAGGCTATGGCCGACTTGGAACCTGAGGTTGACTAGGCGAGCTTTTTGGTCCAGAAGTCGTGAATGGCGAGGGCTTTTTGGGCGGCCAGGCCGGTGTAATGGCGTTCCGGTTCTTCGAGGATTTTCTTTTCGGAGGCGCTGAATTGCTTGAAATACTCCTCGATTTCTTTGTCGTGGGAGGCCAGCTCGTAGAGGGTTTTGCCTTGTTCGAGGGCTTTGTGGGCCAGGGACTTGGAAACCTCGTGGGCGGTGGTGTGGCCGTATTTTTCCAGTAGCAGGTAAAGCGGTTCGGCGGCGATAGCCCCGCCGCTCATGTGCAGGTTTCTCTGCATGTTATCTTCATCCACTTCCAGCTTGGCCATGACGCGGTTCAGGCGGCCGGCCATCGAGGCGACCGCGGTCAGGGTAACGCCGTAAAAGCGGGCCGAGGCCGAGTCGGTCAGGTCGCGCTGGTGCTCGCTGACCAGGTTCTGCTCGGCGTTAACAAACTGGGCGTTAACCTGTTTGCTCATACTGATAACATTCTCGAAATTCCAGGGATTGCGCTTGTGGGCCATGGTGGATGAGCCGGTCTGGCCGGGCTCAAAGGCTTCGCGGACTTCAGCGATTTCAGTGCGCTGGAGGTGGCGCATGTCGTGCGACAGGTTGGCCATAACGCCTGCCGTGATGGTCAGCTCGGCCAGTAGGCGCACGTAATACTCGGCCGGGATTATCTGGGTGGAGTAGGGCGCCGGTTCAAGGTCTAGGTAGCCTAGAACGGTTTTTTCAAACTTGGGAGGGTCAGTTACGAATAAGCTGAGGGCGTTGTAAGCGCCGACGGCGCCGCTGAACTTGCCGGGCAGTTTGCCGCTCAAAACCTTCAGCGAATTAATGCTGGCGCCCAGGCGGGCTACGTACTCGGCCATCGCGAAGCCGAAAGTGACCGGCACGGCGTGCTGGCCGTGGGTGCGGCCTACCTGGACGGTTTCGGCGTAGTCTTTAGTAAGTTTCAGAAGGGTCTTTTCCAATTCGATAAGACGGGGGATTACCAGTTCGTCAATCGCCGTTCTCAGCTGCAGGCTCATCGCGGTGGCGACGATGTCGTAAGAAGTGGCGCCGAAATGCACGTAGGGCTTGGCCTGGTCGGACAGTTCGGCCTTAATCACGTTTACCAGAGCCTTTACGTCGTGCTTGGTGGTTTTTTCCTGCTCGGCGACGGCCTCGGCTGTGACTTTGCCCGCGGCGGCTTCTATTTCACTCGCTATTCCGGCGGTACAGACTTCAAATTCGGCTAGGGCGCGGGCCAGGGCGGCCTCGACGTG
>CAYUNY010000055.1:0-5197 GCA_964446315.1 uncultured Candidatus Saccharibacteria bacterium | reverse complement strand
CTTATTTCTTGAGGTAGGTTTTGAGATTGGCGAGAGCGTGGTGGGCTTGTTTAACGGCTTTGGCGAGGTCTTCGTCGCTGGCTTCGCCGCGGCGCACGGCGCTGACCACGGCGCCGGCCTTATCTTTCGAGGCTTTGGCCTTGTCTACCAGGACTTTCAGCTCTTGCTGGGCTTTGGCGCCGGCCTTGGCGCTGGCCTTTTTAGCGTCTTTAGCGGCCTTTTCGAGATCAACGTGCAGGTTCTTGAGTTCGCTCTCGGCATTGGCCACGCCCTTGTCGGCGGCTTTCTTGATCTCCTGCCGGGTTTGCTTGCCGCTCTTGGGGGCGGTTAGAATACCGGCCAGGTAGCCGGCGGCCGCGGCAATGGTACTGCCGATAGCGACTTTTTTAGCGGTTTCTTTGCGGCGGTTGCGACTAACAAACATTATCTACCGGCCTTTCTTATTGTGGGTCATTTTAACGATGTTACGGATCAGCTTAAAGATGGCCATGCGGCCCTGGGTGTCTTTAAAAACTTCGGCGGCTTCTTCGACCGAATCCACCACCCCTTCAGCTTTAACCACGACTCTCTGGACGCCCTTGAGAACCTTGAGAGTCACTACTACCAGCGCCCCCAGCAACACGAAGAACAGGCTTAGAAGAACGGTTAGTATGATAAGTAGGACTTGGTCTGTTGTATTCATATAATTATTATATAACTAGTTGTCTAATTTACTGTAACTTTTTTCGCAAATGCTCTTTGAGTTCGGGGCCAATGTCGGGACGCTCTATCGCGAAATCAAAAACGGTCTTGAGGTATTCGAGCGGATTACCGGTGTCGTAATAAGTGCCGTTCTGGATCTCACAACCATAAATGTGGTGGCCGTCCTCGATCATTTTTTGCATGGCTTCCTGAATCATGAATTCGCCGCTGGCCGGGTCATAGGTTTCGCGCTGTTTCTGTAAGTAGTCGATCATGACCGGCTCGAACACGTAGCCGCTGACTGAAGCCAGGTCGGAAGGCGCGTCGGCCCTGCCGGGCTTCTCCACGATAGTGGTCATATCGATCAGGCCGGGCGCCACCTCTTTGCCAGCCACGTAACCATAACTGGTGTAGTCTTCGTCCCTGTCGCGGCGCACGCAGGTTATGACTGATCCCTCGCGCTCTTCGAAAATCTTGAGCATCTGCTCGAAACGGCTGGGAGCGGCCATTACGAAGTCGTCAGCATACATGTAAATAAACGGCTCGTCGCCAATCAAGTGAATGGCATTCAACAGCGGGGTGCCCGTGCCGTAAGGCCCCTTCTGGCGGATATAGGCGAAGTTGGCGAGCCCCGAAATACGCTCGGTGGCCGCCAGCAAGTCCTTTTTGCCGGCCTGCTCCAGGTTGGCGCGCAAATCGGCGCTCATATGGTCAAAATGATCTTCGATGGTGCGCTTGTGATAACCGGTGACAATAACGATGTCGGTAATGCCGGCCTTGGCCAGTTCCTCGACAATGTGCTGGATGATCGGCTTATCGACCAAGGGCAACATTTCCTTGGGCATGGCCTTGGTCTGTGGCAGGAAGCGCGTGCCGAAACCGGCCGCGGCGATGACTGCTTTGGTAACTTTGGTCTGGCTCATCGTAAGAATTGTACCACGCCGGAGTTCAGCCTATTGTAGCCAGAGGTATCTTAATAAGTATGCAATTTGCTTAATAATTAAGACACTCTTCAGAAACAGTTGGGTTAGTCAGCTATTGATTCAATTGTTTTTTTATCAGGTCTTGGGCGAGTTGGGGGTTAGCCTTGCCCTTTGATTCTTTCATGACCTGGCCGACTAGGAAGCCGATGGCCTTCATCTCGCCTGCTTTAACGTCTTCGGCGGCCTGGGCGTTATCCTTTAGAACCTTCTCGACAATTTTGGCAACCTCTCCCTCATCGGAAACCTGTATAAGTTCATTCTTGACTGCAACCGCTTTAACGTCTGTTATTTTTTTATCGCTCATCAGGAGCAGCTCAAGGAGTATGCGCGCATTTGTGGAACTCAATTCGTTGCTCGTGAGCAGTTTGTATGTTTCTTCATATGGGTCGGCTGCTCCATCCTCTTTTAAAGGTCTGAGTTTTTCTCTTCGCCGTAGAACTGCGTCATGATTTACAAACCAAACTGCAAAATACCAAGCCTTATCTTTATCATCAAGTGCTTCGCTTAATCTGTCTAAATAGCTCACGCCAAGGTTTTCGACTTCTATTTCAAGCAGGTTCTCGACCATATCCCAGTCAAGACTCAGCTTTTTTAACCTCTTTCGCCATTCTTCGGGCATGACGGGCATTTCGGTCTTAATTTTGGCAATGTAGGCCGGTTCGATGATGACCGGGGGAATGTCGGGGTCGGGCATGTAGCGGTAATCGTCGGCGTTTTCCTTACTGCGCTGGCTGAAGGTTTTCTGCTTGGCGTCGTCCCAGCCGCGGGTTTCCTGGACAATCCGTTCGCCCTTTTCGAGGCGTTCGATTTGGCGATTTACCTCGTAATTAACGGCTTTTTCGACGCTACGGAAGCTGTTAAGGTTTTTGGTTTCACTGCGGGTGCCGAGCTCTTTGGTTTTGCTGACGCTGACGTTAACGTCGAAGCGCATGTTGCCGTAGTACAGGTCGGCGTCGGAAACGTCGGCGTAACGCATCCTTAAATAAAGCTCACGGGCGTAGGCCTTGGCCTCGGCGCTGGAGTGCATGTCGGGCTCGCTGACGATCTCCAGCAGTGGTGTGCCGGCCCGGTTCAGGTCCACCAAGCTGTAATCGGTGCCTTCGGGGTGGGTGTTTTTACCAGCGTCTTCTTCGAGGTGGGCGCGGGTGATGCCGATTTTTTTGGATTCGCCGTTAACATCGATGGTAATTTCGCCCTTGCCGATTATCGGCTGGTCGTACTGGCTGATTTGGTAGCCCTTGGGCAGGTCTGGGTAAAAATAGTGCTTGCGGTCGAATTTGCTGAAGTGTTCGGGTTCGGTGCCAAGGGCCAGGGCGGCGCGGGTGGCCAGGTGGATTACCTCTTTATTAAGCACCGGCAGGGCGCCGGGCAGACCGAAGCAAATGTGGCTGACTAAGGTGTTAGGCGGGGCCTCGCGGGCGTCGTTGCCGACAGCGGCGAAGAGCTTGGTTTTGGTGCGTAGTTGGACGTGGCACTCGATACCGATAGTGACGGTGTATCTCTGCCGGGTCTCAGTGCTGATCATGGGTTTCCAGGGCTCCCAGGTCGCGCAGGGCCTGACGAAAACCGGTCAGGGCGCTGGCCACCTCCAATTTTTTGAGGGTGCGGACGTCGATTTCCTCTTGGCTTAGCCGGTTGCACAGCTTGTGGCCCAGCCAGACCTGCTCGTTGTCGGTCAGGTGGTGCTGGGCGGCCACTAACCTTTCGCCGGTGGTCTTGCCTTTGAAACGACTGCGTTTTAGGGCCTCATCGAGCAAGGCGTCGCCTTCGATGACGGCCTGCGGCCAGGTTTTGCGGCTGGCGCAGTAAGCCTGCAGTTCCTTCCAACGCTCCGTGAAGTGTATCTGATTAAGCTTGCGGGGTCGTCGGCGTAAGAAACTCATACCAGCAAGGCCTCCGTTTGCTTGGCGAGGGCCAGCAATTCGCGGTCGGCTTTTTGGGGCGCCATTAGTTGTAGACCCACAGGTAGACCTTCGCTCTCACCGGCCGGAATACTGATGGCGGCGTTGCCTACCAGGTCGGCGGCTACCGTCATGATGTCGCTCAGGTACATTTGCAGTGGGTCGTCGGCATTCTGGCCGATTTTAAAGGCCGTGGTCGGAGCCACCGGGCCGAGCATGAAATCGACATCTTTAAAGGCCGTTTCGAATTCTTTGATAAGTAATGTGCGCACTGTCTGGGCCTTTTTGTAATAAGCGTCGTAGTAGCCACTGCTGAGCACGTAGGTGCCGATCATAATGCGACGCTTGGCTTCCTTGCCGAAGCCGCGGCCGCGCGAGCCCTTGTAGCTGTCTTCCAGGTCTTTGGCCTCGCGGTAGCTATAACTGTAGCGCTGGCCGTCGTGGCGGCTTAGGTTACTGCTAAGTTCGGCCGGGCAGATAATGTAGTACACGGCCAGGCCCAGGCCAATCGATGGCAGGCTAATCTCTTTAATTTCGGCCCCGGCGGCTTTGAGTTTATCTATGGCGGCCTCAACCGCCTTTTGAACGCCCGGCTCGACGCCCTCGCCCATGTGCTCTTTAATGACGCCGATTTTCTTGCCTTTTAGGTCCATTTTAAGATCGGTGTAATCTGATTGGCGTTCAACCGTCGTGCCGTCCATGTCGTCGGGGCCGGCCATAACATCGAGCACCAGTGCGGCATCGTCGACACTGCGGGCCAGCGGGCCGATAACGTCGGTACTGCTAGCCATGGCTACCACACCGCTACGCGAAACCAGCCCATAAGTCGGTTTGTAGCCGACACAGCCCGAAAAGCTGGCCGGCTGGCGGATCGAGCCGCCGGTGTCGCTACCGATAGCGAAGGGCGCTAAATCCAGCACAACGGCCGCCGCTGAACCGCCGGAGCTACCGCCGGGTACCCGTGTTTTATCGTGTGGGTTCTTGGTGGTGAACCAGTCGCTGTTTTCGGTGCTGGCGCCGTGCGCGAAGGCGTCGAGGTTGGACTTGGCCACGCAAATGGCGCCTTCGGCTTCCAGCCTTTCGACCGCGGTTGATTGGTAGGGCGCCGTAAAACCCTTTAGCATATTGCTGGCGGCCGTGGTTTCGGCGCCAAAGACCAGGAAATTATCTTTAGCGATAAACGGCACGCCGGCCAACCGCCCGATTTTTTCGCCCTTGGCTACACGGGCATCAATATCTTTGGCTCGCTCCAGAGCCCGTTTTTCGGTAGTAGCGATAATGGCATCGTATTCTTTTTTATCGGCAATCGTCTTAAGCGACTGCTGGACCAGGTCAACGGCTTTCAGTTTGCCGGCCTGCACCTGTTCGGCAATTTCGGCAACCGGCAACCATTGGCTCATCCTAAGACTCGCTTAACTTTAATCTGGTCGTTTTTTACTTCAGGCACGCCTTTTAACAGATCGGCCGGGTGGTAGCCATAGTCTTTAACTTCGTCTTCACGGGTCACGTTGGTCAGGCCGGAAACCTGGTGGGTCGGCTCCAGGCCGGAAACGTCCACAGAGGATAATTGCTCCACATAATCCAGAATGGCGGTCAGCTCGGTGCTATATTCTTTGACTTCTTCATCACTAA
>CAYUNY010000054.1:0-5331 GCA_964446315.1 uncultured Candidatus Saccharibacteria bacterium | reverse complement strand
GACACCAGGTTTTCATCCTGGCAATCGGGGTTCGATTCCCCGTGAGGTCACCAATTATTATTTACTAGGCTACTAATCTTTCGGGATCCAAACCGGCGCCGACGGCTACGGCTAGATCGCCTAGGCTTCTATCAAACTCAGTCTGGTGTATTCTGGCTTGTTCTTCGGGCATTTTTGCGGGGGGAGTCGGTTGCCCTTCAGTTTCTATCTGTGAATAGTCAACAGTTGGCTGGGGCATAAGATGGAATTCTGTTCGTTTCGCCAGGCCAAGAATGAGGTCTGGTGAAATAACACGCAGTCCCGGCTTTTCATTGACCGCTTGAACCGCGGCATCTAGAGACATGCTTTCGGCTCCGGTTGGGCCGCCCAATCTGACAACGTTCATTTCTACTCCTTTCGGGCTGTCACACTCATGGCAGTCACGATAGATTTTTATTCTGAGTGAGGATATGTTAACAATTTTCATTATCCGCCCGAATTTTTAAAATGCAAGCGCGAAAATTGTCACATTTTATCGTCGCGTTATATACTAAAGCATAAGTGTTACCTTAGGGGTGGAATGTTCAACAAGCAGACGATTCGCGATATTGATTTAAAAGGCAAAACCGTCCTTTTGAGGGCCGACTACAACGTGCCGCTAGACAAGGGTAAAATCGCCGATGATTACCGCATCAGGCAGTCCTTGCCTACGGTGGAATATATTCTTGATCAAGGCGCCAAGCTGATCATTTGCTCTCACTTGGGGCGGCCCAGCGGCCCGGGCGACAGCGCCAACAGCCTGTTCCCGGTAGCTAAGCGGCTCCAGCAGTTGCTCGATCGCCGCGTGGCTTTCGCCACCGACTGCGTCGGCGAACCGGCCAAGAAGGCCGTGGCTGGTCTCAAAAAGGGCGAAGTCGTGCTTTTGGAAAACCTGCGTTTTCACCCCGAGGAAAAGGCCAACGACGACGGTTTTGCCAAACAGCTGGCCGGATTAGCCGAGGTGTATGTTGATGACGCTTTTGGGGTCGTTCACCGGGCCGATGCCAGCCTAGTGGCTATTACTAAGCATCTGCCCGCCGTTTCGGGGCTACTGCTGGAGAAAGAGGTTGAAACGCTCACTAAAGTCATGGAACAGCCCGAGCGGCCGCTGATGGCTATTATCGGCGGCGCTAAAATCAGCGATAAAATCGAGATCCTGCAGAGGTTTATTAAAATAGCCGACTTTGTAGCCATCGGCGGCGCGCTGGCTAATCCCTTCCTGGTAGCCCAAGGCATCGAGATCGGCGACAGCCTTTACGACAAAGCTGACCTGCCGGTCGCCAAAAGCGTTCTGCGCGCCGCGCATGAAGAGGCCCAAAAGCGGCCGTTCGTTTTCGCCGTGCCCCACGACGGCGTGGTGGCCGAGAAGATAGACAAGGTCGCCTCCACCCGCATCGTAGAGTGGACTTCGCACACCATGGCCGACATTGAGCATTACCCGCACCGCGTGCCGGTTAAAGCCAGCACGGTGCGCGCTAAAGAGAAGATCCTGGATATAGGTCCGTTCAGCGCCTCGTTTATAGCCGGCGCCGTCCAGCTATCAAAAACAGTCATCTGGAACGGTACCATGGGCGTTACCGAAACGCCCGGCCTGCAGGGCCCGATCGGGCCGACGGCGCACGGTACGCAGACCGTAATCGAAGCTCTACTGGGCGAACTGGGCAATAAGCCTTTTACGGTGGTTGGCGGCGGCGATACCGTCGGCTACGTCGAATCACGCAAGCTGACGGAGTATTTCGACCATGTTTCCACCGGCGGCGGCGCCAGCCTCGAGCTGATGGCCGGCCACAAATTACCGGGCATTGAGGCCCTACGGGACAAAAAGTAGGATACAATAACCATGAGCATGAAGCACATTCTGATAGTCGGTAACTGGAAGATGAACCTCGACGTGCACGAGGCCAGCCTGCTGGTGAAGCGCCTGCACGACAACGTGCAGATCCACCGCGAGATTGAAGTCGTTTTGGCTCCGTCAATGCTGGCCCTCCAGCCTATCAGCCAGGAGATTGATCGCCGCAAATTCAAACTAGCCGCCCAGAACGCCTTTTATAAAGACGAAGGCGCCTACACCGGCGAGGTCAGCTTCACCATGTTGCGCGGCTTAGTTGATTACGTGATTATCGGCCACTCCGAACGGCGCATATATTTCCACGAAACGCTGGAAGTGGTCCGCGACAAGGTGCAGGCCGCCATCCGCAACGGCATCACGCCCATCCTGTGCGTGGGCGAAACCCAACACGAACGCGCCAACGGCGAAACCAAACGCGTCATTCACGACCAATTGACCACGGCCTTCGCCAACCTGACGCCCGACGAAGTGGAGCAGGTGGTAGTAGCCTACGAACCCGTCTGGGCCATCAGCACCTTCGGCGGCGAGCTGGCCAAGCCCGACGACATTAAAAAGGTGATTGACCACATTCGTTATCAAATCGGCGAGGTTTACGGCACCAAGCTGGCTAAAGACATGCGGGTTATCTACGGTGGCAGTGTCGATGACCATACCGCCGGCGGCTACCTGGCGATTGACGGCGTGGACGGCGTTCTGCCGGGCAACGCCAGCTTGAATTACAAGAAGTTCGCGGGCATTGTCGACAGCGCCTACCGCCTGGTGCATAAAGAGGAGAAGAGTGATGGCAAAGCCTGACGCCGGGGGCGCCAAAAAGATCATTGACGTGACTCATGCTGACGAATCGGTCGCCGAAGACAGCTCCAAGCCAATTATCGTCACCAACCGGCCGGTTATAAAAGATCCTATGATGACGGCTCCGACGGCCGCCGAACTGATAACCAAACAAACCGTCGCGGCCGCCGCCGTTGAAGCCTCGCCTAAAAGAAGCAAGGGCGTCAAAATTGAACCCCTGAGCGCGCCGCCATTGCCGGGCGACGACGAGCCGGTCAAGAAAGCCAGCAACAAATTACCCGACATGCCGGACCTGCCTGTAGAAACGACCGAAGAAGTTAAACCGGCCGAACCAAAGCCAAAGAAAGAAGAGGCCGAGAAACCTGAAACGGCACCAGAACCTAAGGCCGAACCGGCTAAAGAGCCGCCAGTAGAAGAAAAGCCGGCGCCCGAGCCGGCGCCCCCAAAAGAGGCCGAAAAACCGGCCGAAGAAGCACCGGTGCCGCAGGACGAGAAAGCTTCTCCCGAAGAGCCTGCTGGCGAGCCTGCAACGGGCGAGAAGACCGAAAAATCAGATGCTGACAAAAAAGTGACGGCCGAAAAAGCCGCCGAGGCTGAGCAAGCCAAGCAGTCCGAGCAAGTCGAAAAAATGGTCGAAAGCCGGCAGTACAGCCTGCCGATAAACAGCGTCGAAAAACGCCGCAGCAAGCGTTTTGTGGCACTGGGCATTATGCTAAGTGTTCTGCTGGCCTTGATTTGGCTGGATATTGCTCTCGATGCCGGCCTGATTCACATTAACAATATCCAGCCGCTAACCCACTTCTTCTCCACCTAATTTATTAACGCTTCATTAAGTACAACAGCTTTCGGGGTCGGATTTTGCTAGAATGATAAGGTGTTAGACCGGCTTTTCGAGGGTTTGAACCCGGAGCAGAGACGGGCCGTGGAAACGACCGAGGGACCTCTGCTGATTCAGGCCGGGGCCGGTAGCGGCAAGACCAAAACCCTAACGCACCGGATTGCTTATCTTATCGCTACCAACAAGGCCACACCGTATAACATCCTGGCCGTGACCTTCACAAATAAGGCGGCCCGCGAAATGCGCGAGCGTGTGGCCCACTTGCTGGGCGAGAAGGCTGAGAACCGCGGCTTCATGCCTTATATGGGCACCTTCCACGGCATTTGCGTACGCTTGCTGAGGCAAGATGGCGAGGCTGTCGGCATTCCGCGCAGTTTCGTGATTTTTGACGAATCCGACCGCCAGGCGGCCGTTAAACAGATCACCAAACAGCTGATGATCGACGAAAAAACTTTTCCGCCGCGGGTGATATCCAGCTTGATCAGCAGTGCCAAGAACGAGATGATGTCGCCGCAAACTTATGCGTCCGGAGCCACCAGCCCGGCCCAACAAACCGCCGCCAAAGTCTATCCGCTCTATGAAAAATCCCTTAAAGACGCTTCGGCGCTCGATTTCGACGACTTGATTAACCACACCGTGCGCATGCTCAAGAGCCAAACCGAAATCCGCGACAAGTGGCGCCGGCAGTTCAAGTACGTCATGATCGACGAGTACCAAGATACCAATGCCGCCCAGTACCAGTTAGTTAACCTGTTAACTAACGATGACAAGAATATCGCCGTGGTCGGCGACGACTGGCAGAGTATTTACAGCTGGCGGGGCGCCGACTTCCGTAACATTTTAAAGTTTGAAAAAGACTTTAAAGAATGCACGATTATTAAGCTCGAGCAGAACTATCGCAGTACAAAAAATATCCTCGACGCCGCCCACGCCGTCATTAGCAAAAACGCCCAACGATCGGATAAACGACTTTGGACCGACGCCGGTGACGGCCTGCCGGTTCAGATGTTGCAGGTTGGCAGTGAACGGGCCGAGAGTGAAGCTATTATCCGCCGCGTGCGTGGCGGGGTAGATAGCGGCCGTCGCAAACTACGCGACTACGCCGTGCTGTACCGCACCAACGCCCAAAGCCGCAGTATCGAAGAGGGCTTCGTACACTACGGCATTCCTTACCGCGTAGTCGGCGGCGTGCGTTTTTACGACCGCAAAGAAATTAAAGATATCATGGCCTACCTGCGGCTGATCTTCCAGCCCGAGGACCGCGTCAGCTTCGAACGCGTTGTTAACGTGCCCAGCCGCGGCCTCGGCGCCAAAAGCCTGCAGAACTTCTTTGCCTGGCAGGCGGCCACTGGCCTGAGCCTCTTCCAAGCCCTGCAGCGGTCGGGCGAGTGCGCCGAGCTGACGCCGCGGGCCCGCCAGGCGCTCAGCGAGCTGGGCGACATCCTGGCCTCGCTGCGCGAGGTTAGCCAGGCCGCCGCCGTGTCGGGCCTGATAGACTCGCTGCTGCGCCGCATCGATTACCTGAACTTTTTGAACGACGGCACACCGCAGGGCGAGGCCCGCCAGGAAAACGTCAAGGAACTGCTCAGCGTGGCCCGCGAGTACCAAGACGAGGGCCTGGAGGGCTTCCTCGAGGAAGTGGCGCTGGTCAGCGACCTCGACGGCGCCGACTTCAGCGGCGACGCCGTCACGCTGATGACCCTGCACGCCGCCAAGGGGCTGGAGTTCCCGGTGGTCTTCATGACCGGGCTCGAGGAATCGATCTTCCCGCACTCCCGCGCCCTTTACGAGCAATCCGAAATGGAAGAGGAACGCCGCCTTTGCTACGTTGGCA
>CAYUNY010000053.1:0-5366 GCA_964446315.1 uncultured Candidatus Saccharibacteria bacterium | reverse complement strand
TAGTTACCCCTCTCGCTGGTTTAACTATAACCATCATAGCCAGGCCGTCGGATAAGGGCTATTAGCTATCTTACATTTTATTAGTGAAGTATCCGACAGCGTCGCCTAGGCAGAGGTATACACTGAAGGTATGATTATGGTTAAGAGGAACGTTTCACGCGCCAGGCAAACAGCCAAGCGGGTGGGCATTATCATCGAGTCGCCACGCCCCCACCTGCCGGTTACTGAGCAAGAAGAGACGGATATTGCCTGATCTGGCCCAGCAGGTAAAACGAGCCTGTGATTACGCAGACTTCCTCGGGCCCGTTGAGCAGGCTTTTTAGGGCCTCGCTCTGATCGGGAACGCTTTGGGCAGGAACACCCGCTTTTTCGAAAGCCCGCGCCAGCATTTCGGGGTCCATTGAATGTACTGGCACGTCTTGCATCGTGTCGAAAGACGTCACTATAACACGGCCGGCCGCGGCCTGAACCAGCGGCACTATCTCTTGGAACTCCTTGCCCTCTTTAAGGGCTATCAGCACGGCCGGTTTTACTCCCGGATAGGCATGCATGAAGCTATCCAGGAAGGCCGATATTTTTTGGGCGTTGTGGGCACCGTCCATAATCAGCGTTTTGCCATTGACCTGGCGAACTTCCATGCGCCCCGGTATGGGCACGGATTGGGTTTTGAGCAAGGCCTCGGCCGCGAGTGATGTCAGGTTATCGCGTTCTTGCAGGTACCTGTACGCCACGTAGGCTAACAACCAGTTGCGTTGCTGGAAGTCGGGCATAGCCGACAGGTCGCCTTTAAAGTTGTTTTTTTCGGAAGCTTGATCGGTTAAATGCAGGACGGCGCTGTGGTCCTTAGACCACTTTTCTACCACCCCAGTTATCTCGCTGGCCTGGCGGTACATAAAAACGTGGTTTTGCTCATGAATAATGCCGGCCTTCTGGGCGGCTATCTCGGGCAAGCTGTCGCCCAGCACGTGCTGGTGGTCCAGGCCGATGTCGGTGATGACACAGACTTTGTCGGGCCGAGTGGCGACGTTGGTGGCGTCGTGCAGGCCGCCGAGGCCGGTCTCGATCACGGCGTAATCCACCTTTTGCCGAACGAATACCCACAGCGAAAAAGCGTAGAGCAGTTCAAAATAAGAAGGCTTCTGCCCCGAAGCTTCAATAATATCCAGGAATTCACCCAGTTCCTGGCAAAAAACGGCTTCCGAAAGCGGTCGGCCGTTAATTTGGGCTCTTTCGGTAATGCTGTCCACGTAGGGTGACACCATCAGGCCGGTCTTAAGGCCGGCGGCTGATAGCAAGGATTCCATGTAGTAGGCTGTGGAGCTCTTGCCGCTGGTACCGGCTATGTGGATTATCTTAAGCTGGTCCTGCGGATTTCCCAGCAGTTTCATTAATGGCCACATCCGCTCGAGTGTGATATCCTTGCCGGTCAGTTCCTTAACCAAAGGCACGTAGGGTCGCAATACTATCTGCGCCTCTTTAATGTTCCGAATGGTCACGGCCTATCGACTCCCTTGCTTCTCTGTTAAAATCAGTATACGACAATGGCCGATATATTGTTTGTCAGAGTTTAGCTTCGAACATTAATAATTTGTTACAATGACCTTATGGCTTACAGGGATATTGAAGCTCGCAAAGCCGCGAGCAAAAAGCATTACGTAGCTAACAAGCAAAAATATCTGGAGCGCAACAAGCGTTATCGCTCCGGCATCCAGGACTATGTTCGCCAAATGAAAGAGGCATCGCCTTGTTCCGATTGTGGCAAAAGATATCCTTACTACGTAATGGATTTTGACCACCTAAAAAGCAAGGAGCACAATATTAGTTTTCTGATGGCAACTGGAAGGATCGGTGCTTTGAAAAAAGAAATAAAAAAATGTGAGGTTGTTTGCGCAAACTGTCATAGACTTAGGTCACACAAACGCTTAGAACAAATGCGCGCCCGTAGCTCAGTGGATTAGAGCGTCTGTCTTCGGAACAGAAAGTCGGGGGTTCGAATCCCTCCGGGCGTACCAAATTTTTTGACTATTTATTCAGCCTAATTTTTTGAATTGCTAACACGCCCCAGCCGATAGCTACCAAGAGAGCCGTAGCCCCTGAGAACCAGAGTTTTAAGGTAAATAGGCAGGTCGTAATGATGCAGACGAGGACGAAGTTCATAACGCTGGTAGCGACATGGGGCTTATGAAGACTGCGGAAGCTAGGTATCATCGCAATGATAAAACAAATTTGGCAGATAGATATGACGATGTCTTGCCAGCGCATTACTTAGCTACTCCGTAGGTCAACAGCATGGTGCCGGCGTCGTTGAGTTGGCGGGATTCTTTGAGTTGTAGTTTTATGTCCAATTCCTTGTCTAATAATAACCTGTCCCCCGAGCCGAAGAAGCGTGGTTCTACAGTCAGGTAGAAAATGTCCACTAAGCCCGTTGATAGGAATTCGGTCATCATCCGCGTGCCACCGACTACCAGCAGTTCTTTATGGCCGCGCTTTTCCAACGATTCAACTACTTCGCCGGGGGTCATCGTACGGAATTCTAGTTGGTCCGGCACCTCGTCGGCGGCGAACTTTTCAGGATGACTGGTTAGCACAACACGTAGCTTGCCAGGTTCCAGTTTGAGGGAATCGCGCATCAGTTCGTAAACCGTGCGGCCCATAACAATAGCCGAATGGTCGGCTATTAAATTTTGGAAGTGTTCGTGGTCCTCTTGTGATGTCCAGGCCGAAATATCGGGTTCGCCGTGACGGGTTATGTGGCCGTCGGCCGAGATGTCAGCGGCAACCGATACTTTCATGCTTTTTCCGCTTTGGCGTCATCCCTAAGCCACCATACGCCGAGGTACACCAGCGGTGTTTCCACCAGCGATAGCGCGCAGCGGATCAGCCAGTACGGAATAATCAGGCTTATCAAAAACGAAAAGTTTGCGCCCAGCGTTTCGTGAAACGTGTAGAAAGCCAGGGTTATGAAAATGGTAGAGTCGGCCAGTTGTGACACGAAGTTCGAGGCGTTGTTGCGGAACCAAAGCGCCCTTTTACCCATCTTCTCGCGCAGTTTACTAAATACCACCACGTCGAGCAGTTCTGAGCTGGCGAAGGCGATCAAGCTGGCCGCCGAAATCTGGACGGTAGCCGCGAAGACTTTGTCGTAGGCGGCCTCACTGCTGGCAAAACGGTGCGAGGGTGGCAGGTGCGTGGCGATCAGCGAGTAGACAATCAGCAGGGCCACTACGGTTAGGCCGGAAAAGACCATGCTCTGGGCCCGTTTTTTGCCGTAAACCTCGACCACAACATCGGTCATGGTAAATAGCAGTGGCATCACGAAGATGGCTACCGTAGTGTTCAGGTGCAACCAGCTAAAATTAGTCAGCGGAAAGGTCTTACTGCCCATTAGCTCCGCTACCATTACTCCAAACACGTACAGCGCCATTACCATATCAAACTTACGAATACGACCTTTCACGCCTATCTCCTTCTGAATTAAGAAATAATCTTTCCCTTATGATATATCATACTTCAGGCTTTATACACAGGGTTAGTCGCAGTTTATGAACAGAAAATCGAGGTCGGGCTTGCCAAGCCTTAGCCGGCGGCAGTACACTGATCATTGTCACTGTGAGGTGATGGTCACCGCAAGGTGATCGACAGCCAGCAATGTCTGTCTAGAAAAGCCCTTTACGGGGCTTTTCTTTTTATAGACATATTAGAATTTACTTAACTTGAACGATGGCGCGATCGCTGGAAACGCCGGGCTTCCAGATAATGTATTCGTGGCCGTTTTCGACCGGGACCTGAAAGTATATCTTGCCTTGTGCCTTGCCACCGGCTACCAGGTCTCCGGAGCTCAAGTTGGGCTCAGCAACAATGGCTCCGTCCAGTACTTGCCCGCCGGCCGTCTGGATACGGAAATCAAAGACATTGTATGGCTGTGTGCGGGTACTCGTGTTCTCTAAAGTAACATCGGCGGACACGTATGTCTTACCCTGGTCGGCCGTTTCAAACTCGCCGAGCTGCGTGGCGTACGCAACGTTGCTAGGGGTCATTTTAACACCGCTGATGGTAGCTGATTCGCCCGGTAAAATTTCCAGGTCTTTGGGCTGTTTGTCGGCCCGGTCAGCAAAACGGTACTGCTTGGCCTTGGTGCTGGTTTTGGCGGTGGTGGCAGTATTGCTTGTCGTATTTTTATTGCTACTGCTGGCACCGCCGATAGCGACCAATATAATCAGAACCAGAATGGCAGTCAGTACTTTATGCCGCACGAACCAGTTTTTCTTCTTCACAGTATTGTTACCGTCGCTCATTTCAAATCTCCCTTAAATCTAACGATTAGCGTACCATATATCTATGACACCGAAAGCATTAGCAAACAAATTTCTAGCGGAAAAGCACGTCATGCAGTTAGCAACAGTCGCAAAGGATCAGCCATGGATCTGCACAGTTTACTTTGTGGCCGACGACGAGATGAACCTTTACTGGGCCAGCCTACCTAGCCGACGCCACAGCCGGGAAATTAAGAACAATCCCAAAGTGGCCGCCGCCATTAAGATCAAGGGTGTTATTGGCGAAAAGGTTATTGGCACCCAGGTCGAGGGTACGGCTGAGGAGGTTTCACCTGAGCTAACCGATCCCACAATTGTTAAAAGCTATGCCGCCAAGTTCAGCCGCGACAAACAATGGGTCGAAGATTTTGTGAGCGGCAAGACCGAGCATCGTTTGTACAAGCTGACGCCGTCATCCATGGTGTTATTCGACGAGGAGCACTTCCCGGATGATCCCCAACAGAAACTGATATAATAATCCCCCTATGAAAGTAACTATTGTTGGGACCGGTTATGTTGGTCTGGTTACCGGTTGTTGCCTAGCCGAGGCCGGCCACGACGTCGTCTGCGTTGATAACGACAAGGCCAAGGTCGCCGACATGAAACGCGGCCTGGTGCCGATCTTTGAACCCGGGCTTAAGGAATTAATGGTCGATAACACCGAAGGCGGCCGTTTAGCTTTCACGACCGCTCTGGCCGAAGGCGTTAAAGACGCCGATGCCATCTTTCTGGCCCTGCCGACACCGCCGAAAACCGACGGATCCGCCGATTTGAGCGCCGTGCTGGCGGTGGCTGAACAGTTAGGCCCGATCCTGCCGAAGAATTATTGCGTGGTCATAAACAAAAGTACCGTGCCGGTGGGCACCGCCGAAAAAGTGCGCTCGGCTATCGCCGGCACCGCCAAGAGCGATTTTGACGTCGTATCGAACCCGGAGTTTTTGCGCGAGGGACTAGCGGTTAAGGATTTTATGGCACCGGAGCGTGTCGTGGTGGGAGTAACCACCAAAAAGGCCGAGAAGGTTATGCGCGAGCTATACGAATCTTTCGTCAACG
>CAYUNY010000052.1:0-5422 GCA_964446315.1 uncultured Candidatus Saccharibacteria bacterium | reverse complement strand
ACCCAGCCGTTCTACTTCCCTTTCACCGAGCCCAGTTTCGAGCTGACCGTCAGCTGTCCGTTCTGCGATAAAAAGGGTTGTCACATCTGCTCAAAGGCCGGTTGGATCGAACTGCTGGGGTGCGGCCTGATCCACCCAAACGTTCTTAAAGAAGCCGGTATCGACCCGAACGAGTACACCGGTTTCGCGTGGGGCATGGGCATCGACCGGCTGGTAATGATGAAATACGGCATCGAAGACGTCCGCCACTTCGAATCGGGCCGCCTGGACTTTTTGAGGCAATTCTCATGAAAGTAAGTCTTGAATCAATCCTCAGCCTTAATCATTTCTATAAGACGACGGGCAACGTCGCCGAAATCGGCGTCGATAAGCTGGTCGAAAAGATCGGCGCCCAGCTCGGCGCCGTCGACGAGGTGGTCGACAACGGCTCGAAGTATAAGGGCATCATCGTCGCTAAGGTCGTTAATTGCGAAAAGCATCCCGACGCCGACAAGTTAAGCATTTGTATGATCGACGTTGGCAAGGAAAAGCCCGTTCAGGTCGTCTGTGGCGCGCCGAACGTGGCCGCCGGGCAGACCGTAGCCTGGATTCCGCCGGGTGTGACCGTTCCGGAAAGCGTCGGTAAAGAACCGTTCGTAATTGAAGCCCGCGAGATCCGCGGCGTACTTAGTCACGGCATGATCGCCTCCGCCAAAGAGCTGGCCTTGGGCGACAGCCACGACGGCATTATGGTGCTGGACGATTGGTTTAAAGCCGGCCAGGACTTCGCCGAGGCCGCCGGGTTAAAGGGCGACTACGTGCTGGATATTGAGAATAAGATGTTCACCCACCGCCCCGATTGTTTCGGCTACATGGGTGTGTCCCGCGAGCTGGCCGGCATCCAGGGCATGGCCTTTAAGAGTCCCGACTGGTATGTAGCCGAGCCCGAATTTCCTAAAGCCGAAGGTGACCTCACGCTTAGCGTCAAGAACGAATTACCCAGCCTTGTACCGCGCTTCAGCGCCGTCGTTATGAGCGACGTTAAAGTCGGGCCCAGCCCATTCTGGTTGCAGGTCGAGCTAGCCAAGTTAGGCCAAAAATCGATCAACAGCATCGTCGACCTTACCAACTACTTCATGCAGGTAACCGCCCAGCCACTGCACGCTTACGATTACGACAAAGTTAAGGCTCTAAGCGGCGGCGAGGCCACGATTGTAGTCCGCAAGGCCCAAAAGGGCGAAAAGCTGAAATTGCTGAATGGCAAAGAAATCGAACCGACGCCCGAAGCCATAATCATCGCCACCGACAAACAGGCCATCGGCATGGGCGGCGTGATGGGCGGCAGTCAAACCGAAGTCGGCGCCGGCACCAAGAATATTATTATCGAGAGCGCCAACTTCGACATGTACACCACCCGGCGTACGGCCATGGCCCACGGCCTGTTCACCGACGCGGTTACCCGCTTCAGCAAGGGCCAAAGCCCCCTGCAAACGCTGGCGGTGCTGGCTAAGATGACCGAGGCCGCCGGCGACGTCTCCGGCGCCAAGCTGGACGGCCCGGTAATAGACGATAAGCACGACGTTAAGCCGGCCGCGCCGGTAAAAGTCAGCGCCGAATTCATAAATGCCCGGCTGGGTGAAAAGCTATCCGCCGCCGATATGAAGAAACTGCTCGAAAACGTCGAGTTTGACGTCGAAGTCCAAGGCGATAACCTGACCGTCACGGCGCCGTTCTGGCGGACCGATATTGAGATTCCGGAAGACGTCGTCGAGGAAGTCGGCCGTCTGTACGGTTACGACCACCTGCCGCTGGAATTGCCGGAAAGCAACTTAACGCCCGCCAGCCGCGATCCGTTATTGGAAGCCAAGGCCGAAATCCGCAACCGCCTGGCCGAGGCCGGCGCCAACGAAATCCTGACCTACAGTTTCGTGCACGGCGACCAATTGCAAAAGGCCGGCCAAGACACCGGCCAGGCCTTCCAGGTAGCCAATGCCCTCAGCCCCGACCTGCAGTATTACCGTCCCAGCTTGGCGCCCAGCCTACTCGAAAAAGTCCACCCCAACATCAAGGCCGGCTACGATCGGTTCGCCATCTTCGAAATTGGCAAAACCCATGGCTTGGAGCAGGGTGAAGACGGGGAAGGTTTGCCGCTGGAGTTCGAGTTCACCGGCTTGGTGGTAGCCGTCAACGACAAGCTCAAGCCCGCCGGCTCGGCCTATTACCTGGCTCGCCACTACCTCGAAACGCTGGTCGGCCAGCCCCTGGTATTCAAGCCGGTTAGCAAGGACTCCGAAAAGTTCCAGGTGGTGCGCCCCTATGCGCTCGATCGATCGGCCATGGTTAGCCTACCCGACGGCACCTACCTGGGTATCATCGGCGAGTTCAAGCCTAGCGCGCGCCGGGCCTTCAAATTGCCGGCACACGTCGCCGGCTTCGAAATAGATACCACGGCCCTGCAAAAGGCTCTGTCCGGCGGCTTGGCCTACGCGCCGCTGTCACGCTTCCCCGGCGTTAAGCAGGACATCACTCTGAAAGTACCGGCCGAGCATAATTACCAGCAAGTCGAAGAGCTCCTGGGTAAAGAACTGTCAGCTAACGCTCCGAAGGATACGCTGAGCGATCTGGCGCCTATGGGCGTTTACCAGAAAGAAGAGGGCCACAAGCATTTTACTTTCCGGGTTACCGTCACCGGCACCAACCGCACCCTGACCGACAAGGAAGTCGCCGGCGTGCTCGACGCCATCGCCGCGGTCGCCAAAAGCAAACTCCACGCCGAGAGGATATGAAAAAACTAAGCCTATTGCTGACCAGCCTGCTAACGCTGGCGGCTTTGGTCGTGCCTGCCGTAGCACACGCCGACGTCAACGACTTTACGGTCACATCTTTTAAAGCCGACGAAACGCTGAGCCGGGCCGATCCGCAGGGCGAGCTGCGCATCGTGGAGCAAATAAACGTGACCTTCACCGACTCCAACCACGGCATCTTGCGGGCCATTCCCGACAGGTACAAGAACCACTCCTCACAGATCAAAATCAACAAAATTACCTCCGACAGCGGCGCGCCGACACGTTACAGCACCTACACCTCGAACGACAACCTGGTCTTAAAGATCGGCGATCCAAACAAAACGATCACCGGGCCGCAGGAATACACAATCGACTACACCCTGCGCAACGTCATCAGCTTTTACAAAGACCACGACGAGCTTTACTGGGATGTTAACGGCGACCAGTGGGCCCAGCCCTTCACGGCCGTGTCGGCCACGGTGCATTTGCCGGACGGCCTCCGCCAAACCCAAACACCGGCCTGCTACACCGGCGCCTATGGCGGTACGGCCTCCGACTGCGCGGTCACTAACAGCGCCAATACCATTGATGTGGCCACCACTAAGCCGCTGACGGCCTACCAAACGCTGACTTACGTGGCGGGCTTCCAGAAGGGCTACTTCCAGCCCTCCAAGTGGTACGAGTCGGTAGGCGAGTACGCCAAGGGCCTGGTCGGCTTCTTCGTGCCGCTGGTGCTGATCGGCGGATCGGGCTTTATGTACTGGCGGCTGTTCGGCCGTGACCCCAGAGGCAAGGGCGTGATCGTTCCCCAGTACGATTCGCCCGATAACATGCGGCCGCTGTCTGCCGGCACACTGCTGGACTTTAAAACCGACAACCGTGATATCAGCGCCACCATCATCGACCTGGCCGTGCGGCGCTACATAAAAATTATCGAGACCAAGCAGGACCGCAAACTCCGCAAAGACACCATGAGCTATAGCCTGGAGCTGACCAACGGCGACGTTTCAAAGCTCGACGACAACGAAGTAACGCTTCTCAAAGCCCTGTTCGACGATCTTACCCCCGGTTCCAAAACCGATATCTCGGATCGCAAAAACAAGCTCTATACAACCGCCACCACGCTACGCAAAAGCGTCAAACAACAATTAACCGACGGCGGCTATTTCCGCGCCAATTCGCTTACTTCGGCCAGTGGCAAGCGCCCGGCCAAGCTGGTTTTATTGGTGGTTCTGTTCGTTGCCCTCGATTTGTTCGCCTTTAAGGGCTCTGCCATTTTCGGCACCATCATCGGCGTCCTTATTTTCGTGCTATTCGCGATTTTCATAGACGCCCGCACCCAAAAGGGCGTCGACGCCAAAGAACATCTCCTAGGCTTGAAAATGTACATGGACGTGGCCGAAAAGGACCGCCTTAAGAAGTTACAAGGACCCGACGCCGAATACGCCGCCAACGCCGGCGAACCGGTCAAAACGGTCGACCTGTTCGAAAAATTATTGCCCTTCGCTATGGTTCTTGGCGTCGAAAAACAGTGGGCCGGCCAGTTCAAAGACCTCTACAAATCACCGCCCGACTGGTACAGCGGCAACTGGAGCACCTTTAACGCCTACTACCTGGCTTCCAGCCTGAACAGCGGCATTGGCGCGGCCGTTAACAGCGCCTTCACGGCGCCCTCTAGCAGTGGCAGTAGCGGCTTCTCCGGCGGCGGCTTCTCCGGCGGCGGAGGTGGTGGAGGCGGTGGGGGTGGTTGGTAGGCTTTGACAGGGCTAATGCTTTCAGGTTAGAATAAAATATGGAAATCAACCTCACTCCGACTTTGACTTTCGATGATGTCCTACTTAAGCCCGGCTACGCCGGGTTTTCTCGTTCCGACATCGATATATCTAGCAAACTGACCAAGAATATTACTCTTAAGGCACCGTTAGTTTCGGCGCCTATGGACACCGTTACGGAAAGTAAATTAGCCATCGCCCTGGCCAAGTTCGGCGGCATCGGTATTATTCACCGCAACCTGACTATTAAAGACCAGGCCGCGGAGGTTGCGAAAGTTAAAAGTGAAGGCCTACTGGTCGGCGCGGCCGTTGGCAGTAGCCCCGGCTACGAAGAGCGGGTCGAGGCGCTGGTTAAGGCCGGCGTCGATGTTATCGTCGTCGATTCAGCCCACGGTTATTCCAAGTTCGTCATCGACGCCGTCACTTTTATTAAAAAGAACCACAAGGTCGACGTTATCGCCGGCAACATCGCCACCGCCGAAGGCGCAGAGGCCCTAATTAAGGCCGGCGCCGACGGCCTGCGCGTCGGCATGGGGCCGGGCGCCATCTGCACCACCCGCATTGTCTCCGGCATGGGCGTGCCGCAGCTGACGGCTATCCTGGAATCGGCCGAGGCCGCCAAAAAGCACGGCGTGCCGGTCATCGCCGACGGCGGCATCAACTACCTGGGCGACATCACCAAGGCCCTGGCGGCCGGCGCCAGCACGGTTATGATGGGCCGTCTGTTCGCCGCCACCGAGGAATCGCCCGGCGAAATGGTCGAATTCACCAAAGACCAGGTGCCACGCCGCTTCAAGAGCATTGTCAACGGCGACGCCAAGTATAAGTTTAAGAGTTACCGCGGCATGGGCAGTATCGGCGCCATGGAGCGCGGCAAGCAGATCA
>CAYUNY010000051.1:0-5423 GCA_964446315.1 uncultured Candidatus Saccharibacteria bacterium | reverse complement strand
ACTGGCTCTGCTCGTGCCATGGCTCCACCGCTTCCAAGTCGCTCCCCAGGCCCTCTGCTTGCTACCCAAAACATCGGTCGACGTCAAGCTTATCCAAATCAAAAATGGCACCGTCAGCTACCTCGCCAGTAAAGATAACAAAGAAGTCCGTGGCAATGCTGTCCTGAGCAGTGACCCTACCAACGCCACCAATGGCCATAACCTCTACGAAGCCACCCTCAGCACAGACCCGGGCAAGGGTCTGACTTTCTCCCAGGCCAGTAGTACCAACACTGCAAGCGATCCTGCCTCGCAAATCCCCAACGTTCCGGGCCTACCGGCCAGCGCCCACCAAGGCAGCCAAGCTGATACCGGCGGCAAGCTAAGCTTTAGGCTTACGCCTATAGGTGGCGGTGTCCGGCAGGGCCGGCTGGTAGATGGCCGCGTGCAATACCCGAGTGACGGCGGCCAGCGCTTCTACACTTTTCGGAAGAACGGCGTAGCCGAAGACATCTTACTCACCAAAGCCCCCGGCGACACCGCAACCTATAAGTGGAAACTGGAATTGCCCAGCACGCTGGAAGCCAGGATGTTACCGGATGGGGCAGTGGGCATCTATAGCGCTGATCCGACCCTGTTCGGTGACCTTACTGTTTCCGATGCCAAAAGCCAGAAACTAGTGGATGCCGCCCGCAAAAAGGGCGCCAAAACCAGCCTGGCTTTCGTGCTGCCGGCCCCTTTTATTAAAAGCCTTAACGGCAAAACTAACGCCAGCGATGCCAAATTCAGCCTGAAAGGCGACATCCTGACCCTTGTCGCCACCGACCTAAAACACCAATCCTACCCACTCAGCATCGACCCCAGCGTTGTCGTCACCACCAACAACGATTTCACCACCGGCAACGATGACGGTATGGTTGACTACCCGGGGGCGGGGAATATATCCCGCAGCAATATCTCCAATGGCACAGTCGGCGGGTGGGCTACCACCACCGCCTTCACCACCGCCCGCCGCAGCCACACTTCCGTCGCCTACAACGGCTACCTGTATATCATTGGCGGTTTTCACCCTACCTCCGACACCGCCTGCAACGGCACGGCCAGCCAACACTGCTCCGATGTCCAATACGCCCCGATCAATGCCAACGGCACCATCGGCACCTGGCACTACACGCACAACTCCACCGATGACGGCACCACTTTCGTATCCGGCTTCACCACCGCCCGCGTATTCCACACCTCCGTCGCCTACAACGGCTATCTGTATGTGATTGGCGGCGATCACGGTGTCTCAGACACCGCCTGCAACGGCACGGCCGACACTCTCTGCTCCGACGTCCAATACGCCCCCATCAATTCTGACGGCACCATCGGCAGCTGGACTGCCACCACCAGCCTCACCACCGCTCGCCAGCTTCACACCTCCGTCGCCTACAACGGCTACCTGTATGTCATTGGTGGCCTTCACACAACCTCTGATACCGCCTGCAACGGCACGGCCAGCCAATTCTGCTCCGACGTCCAATACGCCCCGATCAATGCCAACGGTACCATCGGCTCCTGGACTGCCACCACCAGCTTCACCACCGCTCGCTACGGCCACACCTCCGTTGCCTACAACGGCTATCTCTACGTGATTGGCGGCATTCACGCTACTTCCGACACCGCCTGCAACGGCACGGCTTCCAACTACTGCTCCGACGTCCAATACGCCCCCATCAATTCTGACGGCACCATCGGCAGCTGGACTGCCACCACCAGCTTCACCACCGCCCGTCGATACCACACCTCCGTCGCCTACAACGGCTACCTGTACGTGATTGGCGGTTTTCACCCTACCTCCGACACCGCCTGCAATGGCACGGCCAGCCAACACTGCTCCGACGTCCAATATGCCCCGATAAATGCCAACGGCACCATCGGCTCCTGGACCGCCACCACCAGCTTCACCACCGCCCGCCAACTTCACACCTCCGTCGCCTACAACGGCTATCTCTACGTGATTGGCGGCCTTGCTGGGGCTAGTGCCACTGGATGTACAACGGGGTCTGCTGGCTCCTGGTACTGCTCCGATGCCCAGTATTCACAAATCCTGCGGCCTACCGGGGGCGGGGGAGGCATCGCCTCGGCCTGGAACACCACCACCAGCTTCACGACTACACGCACCCAGCATACTTCTGTCGCCTACAACGGCTACCTTTACGTAATCGGGGGCTTCAATAATGCTAGCGTCACAGGCTGTACGACGGGTTCTGCAACCAATTGGTATTGCAACGATGTCCAATACGCCCCCATCAATGCCAACGGTACCATCGGCTCCTGGACTGCCACCACCAGCTTCACGACTGCCCGTAACCAACACGCTTCCGTCGCCTACAACGGCTACCTGTACGTCATCGGCGGGTTCACCAGCGCTAGTGCTACGGGGTGTACAACGGGTTCTGGAGCGCAATGGTATTGCTCCGATGTCCAATACGCCCTTATTTGCACCGGTAGCAATAATGGGGTGGGCGGCTGTGGTACTACACCTGGCACCATCGGTACCTGGGCCAGCACCACCAGCCTATCCGTCGCACGTGAAAACCACACCTCCGTCGCCTATAACGGATATTTGTACGTTTTAGGTGGTCTTCATAATACTTCCGACACTGCCTGTAACGGTACTGCGAATGTTTATTGTTCCGATGTCCAGTACGCCCTCATCTGCAATGGCAACAATAGCGGTAGCGGTGGCTGCGGTTCCACAGCCGGTACCGTGGGCACCTGGGCTGCCACCACCAGCTTCACAACTGCCCGGGCGTATCACACCTCCGTCGCCTACAATGGTTTTTTGTACGTAATTGGCGGCCAACATTTTAGCTCCGACACGGCCTGCAACGTTACAACTAATCAGCAGTGCTCCGACGTCCAGTACGCTCCCATCAATAGTACCGGCACCGTTGGCACCTGGACAGCAACTACCAGTTTCACGACTGCCCGTTCGCATCATACCTCCGTCGTATACAACGGCTACCTTTACGTCATCGGCGGCTATGATGGTTCAAGTTTGAAAAATGACGTCCAGTACGCTTCCATCAATAGTACCGGCACCGTTGGCACCTGGACAGCAACTACCAGTTTCAATACCATCCGGGACAACCACACCTCCGTCGCCTACAACGGCTACCTGTACGTCATCGCTGGCCAGCATAACACTATCGATACGGCATGTAACGCGTCGAGTGCACAGCTTTGTAGCGACGTCCAGTACTCAAAGCTGTCGCCGGGGTCGGGCAGCTTCGGCACCGCCGGCGGCACCTGGACCGCCACCACCAGCCTCACCACCGCCCGCCTTGGCCACACCTCCGTCGCCTACAACGGCTATCTGTATGTTATTGGCGGCCAACACAGTACCTCCGACACCGCCTGTAACGGCACGGCCAGCATCTACTGCTCCGACGTCCAATACGCTCCCATCAATGCTAATGGCACTATCGGCTCCTGGCACTACACGCATAACTCCACCGATGACGGCACCACTTTCGTATCCGGCTTCACCACCGCTCGCAACGACCACACCTCCGTCGCCTACAACGGCTATCTGTATGTTATTGGCGGCGGCTTGCAAAACGACGTCCAATATGCCCCCATCAACGCTAACGGCACTATCGGCACCTGGAACACTACCACGGCCTTCACTAACGCCCGCGGCGGCCACACCTCCGTCGCATACAACGGCTACCTGTATGTTATTGGCGGGTACGACGGGACTAATTATTATAACGACGTCCAATATGCCCCCATCAACGCTAACGGCACTATCGGCACCTGGCACTACACGCATAACTCCACCGATGACGGCACCACTTTCGTATCCGGCTTCACCACCGCCCGCCGGTACCACACCTCCGTCGCCTACAACGGCTATCTGTATGTCATTGGCGGCGTTCACGGTACCTCCGACACCGCCTGCAACGGTACTGCCAGCTTCCACTGCTCCGACGTCCAATACGCTCCCATCAATGCTAATGGCACTATCGGCTCCTGGACTGCTACCACCAGCTTCACCACCGCCCGCCAAAACCACACCTCCGTCGCCTACAACGGCTACCTGTATGTTATTGGCGGTCGTCACTCTACCTCCGACACCGCTTGCAACGGCACGGCCAGCCTCTATTGCTCCGACGTCCAATACGCTCCCATCAATGCTAATGGCACTATCGGCTCCTGGACTGCTACCACCAGCTTCACTACTCCCCGCAGCGGCACCTCCGTCGCCTACAACGGCTACCTTTACATTATCGGTGGCTTTACTGGCGCTAGCGCCACTGGATGTACAACGGGGTCTGGAGGCTCGTGGTACTGCTCCGACGTCCAATACGACGGTCTACTCAGCCCGGCCCAGACCGGCCATTACGAACGCACCGTGGACACAGGGAATGCCGCCATTATCCAATCCGTGATGTATAACGGCGCTGCGGCCTGCGGAGCTCAGCTAACGTATGCGACGGCCGATGGTAGCGGGGCGTTTGGTTCCGTCACCACGCTATACCAGGTAATCCCCGGCAACACCTACACCATCAATGCTAGTGCCCGTTACGTCTGGCTCGAGTTGGTTATGGATGACAGCAGCTGTGGCAGCCAGTCAAACATTTCGGACATTACCGTCAACTACATTGTCCCGCCGAATTCTCCTACACTCCTCACGCCTACTGCCGGACAGACCGGTATCAATACGCTCACACCGGCCGTCACGCTCAGCAGCACCAGCGCCCTTAGTGACAACCTGCAGTACATGGTGCAGGTCTGCTCTGACTCGGGCTGTAGTAGCCCCATCACCACGGTCTGTCAGGCCACCTCCACCAGCCCGTCATGTACCGGCTCACAAACCAACTGGACCGGCCAGAACGCCGACAGCGGCACTACCTACACCAGCGGCAGCACCGCTACCTATACCTACAATGGGCCGGCTCTCAGCTGGGGCACGACCTACTACTGGCGGGCCTGGGCCTATGACCCGAGCCAGGCTATTTGGAGTCTGAGCCCTTCAGGTATCCAGTCCTTCACGACTAACTTTACGGCCACCGCCCCAACCCTCACCCAACCCACAGCCTCCCAGACCGGTGTCAGTACCTTGCCCGAACTCCGTATCAACAGCACCGATGCCGACAATGACTACCTAAAGTATTGGATAGATATATGTAGTAATTCCAGTTGTACTTCAATTGTCCGTAGCATCTGCCAGACTAACTCCGGCACCGGTGTACCCGGTACCTGTGCCAGTCCATCTCAAACCGGCTGGACCTCCCAGAGCCAACAAAGTGCCACCGCCTACTCCAGCGGCCAAACAGCCATCCATACCTACCAACCAACAGCCCTGAGCGCCAATACCCAATACTGGTGGCGAGCCTATGCCATAGACCCAGGGGGGAGTAATACTTGGAGTCTTGCCAGTAGTATTGGGA
>CAYUNY010000050.1:0-5682 GCA_964446315.1 uncultured Candidatus Saccharibacteria bacterium | reverse complement strand
TCTGTACCAACTGGACCACGACCAACTGGACCTCCAGCGGACCGTGCCCGACGGCCTCTACTTCGGTTACGCACACCACCGGCAATACCAGCGCTCTAACCTACAATAGCTTCACCCCCAGTATCGGTACCACCTACCAGGTAACCTACACCATTACCGGCAGCCCGACCGCCGCCGAGAGCGTGACGGTAGGCCTAGGCGGGGGAACGGGCGTTATAGGCATACATGGCAATGCGACCAATACCAACGTCATTACCGCCACCAGCACGGCCGTACTAACCTTTACCCCCACCAGCAGCTGGAATGGCACGATTTCGGCGGTTTCCGTTAAGGCCGTGACCCTCTCTAACGCGCCCTTGCAAGTCAGCGACAGTGCCGGTGCCGTATCGCTCGAGGTTAGGACGTCTAGCCAATCCTTGAACAACACGTTCATAGGCAGGTTGTCCGGTCAGTCCAACACCACTGGCACTGCTAACGTCGGCCTTGGCCTATCTGCCCTGCAAAACAACACCACCGGCACCGGTAACACGGCAGTTGGAAACCTAGCACTGCTGACCAATACTACCGGTGTCAGCAACGTAGCAATCGGTAAGCAAGCCCTAAGCTCAAACACCATCGGCAGCAATAATATCGCCCTGGGCAATAGTGCCTTGATAGGTAACACGACAGGTAATTTCAATACGGCAGTCGGAGTCACCGCCCTTAACAACAACTCCAGCGGCTTACAGAATACTGCTCTGGGTGCTGGCGCCCTTTTCCAGACCTCGACGGGGTCGAACAACGTGGGCCTTGGTTTCCAGGCAGGAAGTACCAGCGTAAGCGCTAACGCCAACACCAGCGGCACCAACAACACCTTCCTGGGCTTCCAGGCAGGGCCTGGCTCCAGCACACAGCTACAGAACTCCACGGCTATCGGCAGCGCCTCCGTCGTGAGCCAAAATGATAGTCTAGTCCTGGGCTGTATCAACGGCGTTAACGGCTGCACGGCTTCCACCAGTGTCGGCATCGGTACCGCTAGCCCGACCGCAATTCTGGACGTCCGGGGCAATGCCTTGTTCAAGAACACCGCCGATAGCGCTACTGCCTTCCAGATCCAAAATTCCAGTGCCGCCGCGCTGTTCACCGCCAACACTTTGACCGGCGTGCTGACCCAGAGCTTCACCAACTTTACCTATAAGGGCGGCGTAGACGTTTCGGGTTCCAGTACCGGCACGACTAGCCTGGCAATGAATACAACGGCGATGGCGGTATCCGGGAACTATGCCTTTGTGGGCACGGCCGGCAGCGCCACAGCCTGTGTCAGTACCGCCGGTTCCGCTGCCGGTTGTGAAATCCAGGTGTACGACGTTAGCAACCCGGCCTCGCCAACCTTTATTAGCGGTCTCGACGCTTCCGGCTCGAACAGCCCAGGTACCACCGGCCAGGCCATCAACACGCTGGCAATCTCCGGCCATTACCTGTTCGCGGGTACGGCTAACAGCACCGCGGCTTGTTCGCAGGCTGCTGGCTCAGCGGCCGGCTGTGAGTTCAAAGTCTTCGATATCTCGAATCCCGCTGCGCCCGTTTACGTCGCTGGGCTTGATATTTCCGGTTCCGCCACCGGTGTCAATGGCTTAGCGATAAATACTATTGCCATCTCGGGGCATTACGCCTACATCGGTAGCGTCGGCAACACGACGGCTTGTTCGCAAAGCACTGGCCTAGGCGCTGCCGCTTGTGAGTTCAAGGTCTTCGATATCTCCAACCCGCTGGCACCTACCTACCTGGCGGGCAGGGACGTTTCCGGCTCGGCTACGGGCACAGGGGGAATTGACATCAAATCGATAGCCATCAAGGGCTCTTACGCCTTCATTGGTGCGGCAGCCAATGGCGCCGTGGCCTGCGCCAGCGGCGCCGGTAATGCGGTTGGCTGTGAGTTCCAGGTTTACAGTATTTCCGACCCCAGCAACCCGACACTGGTAAGCGACATGGACGTGACCGGCTCGGCTACGGGAAGCGGCAGTTTAACCATAGACAGGGTAGTGACCTCTGGCCGTTACGCCTACCTGGCCACCGCCGGCAACGGGGCTACGGCTTGTGCGACCGGCGCCGGTAATGCCATTGGCTGCGAACTCCAAGTTTATGATGTAGCCGACCCGACTGTCCCCGTTTACCTCGGGGGCGCCGACTCTTCAGGCGCCGCCAATTCCGGCAGCGGCACGCAATCCTTCAACGACTTGAGCGTGGCTGGCAACTACGCTTACATTGCCGGCGCAGCCTCGAGCGGCACCTGCAGCACCACTTCGAGCGGCTGTGAGCTTAAGATGTTCGACATCAGCGACCCGACCGCCCCGACAGGCGTTGGTGGCGCCGATGCTACCGGTTCGAGCAACAGCGGTACCGGCAACCTAGCCTTTAACTCGGTAGCAATCGCCGGCCGCTACGTATACACGGGTGCTGCCGGTAGCGCCACGGCCTGCGCGACCGGCGCCGGTAATGCCATTGGTTGTGAATTCAAGGCCTTCGATACCTCCGGCATCGAGGCCGTATCGGCAGCCGTCGGCAGCCTGGCGTCGGGCAACCTGCAGGTGGCCAACAGCGCCAACATTAGCAAAGACCTGACGGTGACCGGCGGCCTGACGGTTGGTGGAACGGCCGCCATCCAAGGCAACCTCTCGGTCAACGGCACATTCACCGCTGTCACCAGTTCAGCCAGCAGTGTCGCCGCCATCGTGCAGGCGGCCGCCTCGCAAACCGCCGATATCTTCCAGGTCCAGAACAGCTCCGGCACAGTACTCTCTAAGTTCGATGCCAGTGGCTTTCTGCGCGGCGCCGACGCCAGCGGCAGCAACGTGGCCGGTTCGGCCCTCACCCTGGGTGGCGGCCAGGGTACCGGCACCGGCGCTGGCGGCAACATTGTCTTTAACGTCTATAAGGCCGGTAGCAGCGGCTCGTCGCTGAACACCACGGCCACCGCCGCGCTGACCCTCTCCGGCACCAATGGCTCCGCGACGTTCCTAAATTCAACCAACTCCACCACCGCCTTCCAGGTCCAAAGCACCACCCCCGCCACCATCTTCGATGTCGACACCACCAACGGCCGCGTCGGCATTGGTAGCGGCAACACCGCCCCGGGTCGCACCCTGGACGTCATTGGTAACCAGGGCGGTAACACGGTGGTAGATAGCCAGGCCCTAACCGCTACCCCTGGCGCGCCGATTGCAGAATCTACCAAGGCCCTTGCTTACTTCCTGAGTAACACCACCGGTACCACCGCCGGCGTTACGCCTACCGTAACCTTCAACATTACTGGTGTCCCCAGCACCGAAGGCTCGTATGTATATGTGCATGCTGAAGCGATAAAGGGCACCAGTGCTACCGCCAGTTCATCCACAGTTGTAGTTCAAATAAACGGGACCCAGATTAGTTCGGTGACTTCCGGCTTTGGAACTGCCTCCGGCACCGCCGAGAAATCCTACATCGCTATGTACAGCGGTACCGGTAGTACCAGCGGCGCCGCTTGGCGCATAATGGCCTACGGCAACACAACTTCAGGTAACACCACAGACACCAGCGACCTTGCCGAGTGGATACCCTACACTGGCAACCAGCCTACAGCCGGCGAGTTGCTAACGGTCGGTGACAGCGCCGTCAGTGCCAAGCAAAGCGCTACGCCATATGATAGTAAACTGATCGGCGTGGTTACTACCAGCCCGAACACGGTCTTTGGCGCCGACGACGGCCACTCGGTGCGGATGGCGCTGACCGGCCGCGTACCCGTTAAGGTCAGCCTGGAGAACGGCCCGGTTGCCGCCGGCGACTACCTAACAGCTTCGAGCACGCCGGGCGTGGCCATGAAGGCCACCCACAGCGGCCGGGTCATCGGTACGGCCCTGGAAGCCTGGGACGGCACCAGTGGCAGCGACACCGTTATGACTCAGGTGCAACCAGGCTACGCCAACATCGTTAACGAGGCCGGCCAGCTGCAGGGCGACCAGTCGATCAACGGCAGCCTTAGCCTGACCGGCAACATCACCGCCGGCGGTAACCTGAACGTCGGCGGCATAACTACCAGCTACGACCTGGTAGTGACCGGCTCAGCCACCGTGGGCACCCTGACCGTTACCGGTTCGGCCCAGTTCGCCGGCAACATCACCGTCGGCGGGCACATCATCACCGCCGGCGATCAGCCGGTCACGCAGGTCCAGGGTGCCGCCGGTACGGGTGCCACCGTGACCATCGACGGTAACGACACCGCCGGTACGATAACCATCCAGACCGGCTCGGCCGGCCTAAGCGCCGGCGACCTAGCTAAGGTCATCTTCAGCAAGACCTACGATAAGGCGCCGCGCATCCTGATCACCGGCCAGAACGGCGCCAGCGCCGGCAACTTCATCTACCCGGCAGGCAAGAGCGCCACCGACTTCATGCTGCACATCGACGGCTCGCCGCAGGCCAACGCCAGCTACGTCTTCGACTACTTCATCGCCCAGTAAAAAAGCAGTCAAATAGCGCTGTAGAAACCACACTTTTATAAAAACCGCGGCCGGGTCTATAATTGACTTTCTAAAGGAGGCAAAAATGAAAACATACAGTTGTGATAAGTGTGGTCAGGCCCTGAAGTTGGCTTGGTATTTTAATGTCGGGTTTCCTTTTGGCGGCCATGTAGACCTATGCGTGGAGTGCGCCAAGCCGTATCTATTGCTTATCAAGAAGCAGGGCCTTATGAATAGCGACATTGAACACGACCTTGAAGAGAGACAGTGCCTCTCCGCTAGCTATACCGAAATTCGGCAATAATTACCCAAATTCGGTATAGTTCTCGGGAAGGGTGAAGTGGGCCAGCGGGGTATTTATAAACCGCCGCCCTTTTTCATGAGGAGTTTCGAAAGCTTGGCCACGTTGCATCCAAAAACGCACTATTTGCAATACATGTAGCTGCATAGACAATAATTTCCAGATTTCTTTCTGGCCCAAAGGGGTGAGTTGGTAAACCAAGCCGCGCTCGGCTTTTAAACAGTAGTAGGGATCATCGGCCCGGTCTTCTACAAAACCCCGCTTATGTAACTTGGCCAGGGCATACTGGATTGTAGAATAAGCTGGCCAGACCTGGCGCTGGCTAAGCTCAATTATCTCCTGGCGAAGAGCATATGCGTGCATTGGGCAGCGCACCAAAGCTGCCAAAATGAAAAACTGTGTAAGACTTATAGAGTAAGACCGGGACATACTTTAAGCCTATACAAAACTTATTAAATAGTTATTAAACTGCCGCTTTTACCTGCCAAATCGTAGTAAGTATAACAGCGTTAAGGGGTTGACCGCCCCTGTTATTTTTGCTAAACTAGACCTTAAGCTTGAGTTTAGGTCCGTGCTTGTCAGCGGGACGTTAGAACAGCTAAACGTAAACTCAAGCTGCAGATTAAGGTTCCGGGGGCGTTTTCACGTCTATCAGGGGCGGTTGCAGTTTACGGGTTTCGTTATTTAACAATTCGGCAAGAAAAGAAATCAATCCCGCTCTATATGGAAGCGGGAAAGATGAGCAATACGGATCGCTTAAATTTATTTATGGCGATCCTGACAAACGGTAATTGGATACGTAAGTACCAATAACCAGTCAATTGCACTGGCCGGAACGAATCTTCACCGATAAGTTCTGGTCAATCGTAAAAAGTTACTCAAGCGCGCACAACGAATGCCTTGACG
>CAYUNY010000049.1:0-5792 GCA_964446315.1 uncultured Candidatus Saccharibacteria bacterium | reverse complement strand
TGCTCCCCCTCTAGTTCGGAAAATGTTCAGCATATTCGTTTATCTGAAAGTTCGAAAAAAACTATACCAACATATCGAGCAGGGCAAAAGTCAAATATTATTAATATAGGCAGTAAGGCAGGGCAGGAATAAATTTGCGACCAAAACGTTAAAAAGGCATAGTTTCACGACACAACTGTGGATAAGTCAAATAGTGTTAGAAATCACAACCAGGCACTAGGGCTATTCCGGGGCATAGCTTGATGACTGCCCGGAATAAGGCACCGGGCACACCGCGCGGTGTAGCGCTAAACAAAAACCGATAAACATAGCGGCGGCAATGGAATTACTCCCCTATGCAGGGGGTACCTGTAATCATCTTTGAAACTAATATACGAGTCGCAAAATATACATTGTACGACACACTGTCTATGGCTAGGTTTGGTCCTCTCGCCCGGCCCCGGCCCGCCTTATTTCCCGCCGCCCACTAATTTTTTTAATTATTTTTTGTAAGCCTGCCCGCTTCTCGCCCACTACGCCTAACTATCAAAAACCGCGGCCTACTACCATCCAATCAAACACCCATAAACTGTTCGTATTTTGTATGCTAAATATCCAATGGTAAACGGAACAAGTCAGTCAAAGGCTTGACTGGCTTAGCGCGCCGCAGAGCGTCAATATCTGCTTTAAGCGTCCTTACTTTATTGCCATCAAGCGGATCATCGATTCGGTGTGGGTCTTCAATTTGCCCTTCTAGGGGTTCACGATCATGCAAAGGCCCCGCGGTATAATGATGCGCTAAGATTCCCAGGCCCTGACCGGTCTCAAAGTAGTGGCGTCGCGAGTTTCGTCGTTGGGCCCATGGCTTGTAGCCGCCCTCCTTTGGATGAGTATATTTAGTCGGTAAGAGAAGGCGCGGTCGATCGAGCACCAAACCCAGTACCGTCAGTCCACGCCGGCTGTCGGTCATCTCGTAAGCGAAATGATATCTGATCCTTTCACCAGGAATGGGAAATTCATCAATAAGGGCTAGGGATTCTATGTTTCTGGTGCCGTCGGACCTAGCCAGGACAAAATCCAATCCATCCTTCATTATGCGACGGACGCTATTCTGGAAGAAGACTGGTAGCGGCATCGGCGCTTCAGCAAATGGCTTAACGATCTCCGAGGAACTAGTCACGGCAAACTCTCTTACTCCGCGAGGGTGTAGGTGGCTTTGGCGACGCGCTTGAACTGCGACTTACCCTGTAGGTTCAGGAGGATGGTGGTTTCTTTGACGAAGCGGCTCTTGAGGACGCGCTTGACGATCTCGTCGCGGTGCAGAGGTTCGCCGGCCGATTTCAGGACGTCGGTGATAATATCTGCCACGGTTCCCTTTTCGTAGCCCCATTCCTTGAGGGCGTAGATGCCGCGGCCGATCAGTACGAAGCGCTTGTCTTTGATCAGCTCGTTGTGGATGGCCTGGGTGGTGACGTCTTTGCGCTTGAAGGTGCTGTCTTTAATGGCGTCGGCGATTTCGTTGAAGTGCATATGCTTGCCGTGCTCTTTGAGGATAACGTAGATTTTGTCGCGGATGTTCTTGGGGTTAACCATGGGCCACTTCATGAGGCCCCAGCGGCCGTTTAGGGTTGCCAACTGCTTGGACAGGCTGGCCAGCGCCTCGGCCTGTTTAGGATCTTCGATACCGGCGGTTTTGGCGATGGACTTTATGGCCTTGGGCTCGCCGATTTGCTTGATGGTTTCGACCAATGCGGCGACCTTTGCCCTAAGGGACTTTTCGTCGTGGACGGCTTTAACGCCGACGCTGTAGTAATAATTGTCATCTTCGGTTATGACGGCCAGCTCGGGGGACAGTTGGCTCAGGAAGGCTACCCTGGCCTGCTCTTCGCGGTCGGCTTTGTCGCTCAGTTTAGCGGCCAGGTCGCTGACGCGGGCGGCCTCGCCGTCGGCGTGCAGTAATTCGAGTACACGGCCCTGAAAATCGGCGACATGGGGCAGGCTCCCCTGCTCTGCGGACTGGGCCAGGCGGGTTATAACGGACTTTTCGAGCTGGCGGACGCGTTCGCGGGTGATGCCGAGCATTTCGCCAATCTGTTCCAGGGTCTCGCGGCGGTCGAACAGGCCAAAACGGCGGGAGATGATTTCACGTTCCCTTTCGCGGTCAATGGTGGCAAGAATGTCGCTGACTAACTTGTCGGTGGTTAGGGTAGCTTCGGTGGCGGATTGTGTCATATAAGTAGTATTATAAAACTAATAATTTTAAAAGTCAACTCTTTTGGTCTTTCCTAATTGTAGCACATTCATGACAGCCGTGCGTAGTCTATGTTGTAAAAATATTACCAGACCACCGGTTTTACGGAGAGGCTACTTTTTGGCTTTGGTTGGGCGTTTGCCGCGGCGAAAGCCCTTTTTGGCGGGCGCGGCGGCCAGCAGTTCTTTGGCTTCTTTCTCTGTTAATTTGGCCGGATCAACCTCTTTGGCGATGCGGGCGTTCTTTTTGCCGTCGGTAACGTACGGGCCGTAGGGGCCGTTCAGGATTTTGAGGCCGCTGGCGAATTCCTTAATGTTGCGGGCGGCGTCTTTGGCAAGCTTGGCCGTGTGCAATTCACGAGCCTCGGCCTCTGTTATGGTGTGCGGATCGAGCGGTTTAATAGACACGAAGGTCTTGTCGACCTGCACGTAGGGGCCGAAGCGGCCGATGTTGGCCCTAATCTCTTGCCCGTCAGCGGTTTTGCCGACCAGGCGTGGCAGTTTGAACATCTCTAGGGCCTGTTCCAACGTGACGGTGTCGATGGTGGTGCCGGCCGGCAGTGGCGCGAACTGTGGCTTCTTGGTTTCGTCTTCGGTGTCGCCCTTGAGCAACATCGGTCCGTAGCGGCCAAAACGGGAGTAGATCATTTCACCGCTCTTCGGGTCGGCGCCGATTTCCCTGGCCTGCGAGACTTCACTGCGCGGAATATCTTCGGACTGTTCGACTTTGGGGTGGAAATCCAGGTAAAAGGCCGCGATCATGTCCTGCCACTTGCGGCCGCCCTCGGCGATGTCGTCGAAGTCTTTCTCGACCTTGGCCGTGAAGTCGTAATCGACGATGCTCGGGAAGTATTTGACCAAGAAATCGGTAACCACCTCGGCGATGCCGGTAGGCAGTAATTTACCGCGGTCGGCCCCCGTTATAACGGTACTCTTGGTGGTTTGGACCTGGCCGTTTTGGAGGCTCAGTTCGGTGACTTCGCGTTCCGTGCCCTCGAGGTCGTTTTTCTCGACGTAGCCGCGGGTCTGGATGGTGGAAATGGTCGGCGCGTAGGTGCTGGGGCGGCCGATGCCCAGCTCTTCGAGCTTGCGCACCAGTGTGGCCTCGGAGTAGCGGGCCGGGCCGCGGCTGAAGGTTTCGGTGGCTTTTACTTCTTTGGCCTCCAGCGCCTGGCCTTGTTTGAGTGGCGGGAGCAATACATCGTCTTTGCCGCCGCCGTAAACCTTCATGAAGCCGTCGAACTCCAGCACTTCGCCCTTGGCGACGAATACCTCGGCTTGGCTACTGACGTTGATTGTAACTTCGGTTCGCTCCAGCCGGGCCGGGCTCATCTGCGAGGCCAGGGCCCTCTGCCAGATCAGCTGGTAGAGTTTTTCCTGTTGGTTGTCGGCGCCGGCCTCGGTGCGGCGGAAGTCGGTCGGCCGGATGGCTTCGTGGGCCTCCTGGGCGCCCTGGCTCTTGGTGCGGAACTGCCGGCGGTGATGGTAATTGGCGCCGTAATTCCCTGTTATATAGTCCTCGGCGGCCTTAATGGCCGTGCCCGACAGCGTCATACTGTCGGTGCGCATGTAGGTGATGTGGCCCGATTCGTAGAGCCGCTGGGCCAGGTTCATGGTCTGGCGGACGCTGAAGCCCAGTCGACTACTGGCCGCCTGCTGGAGAGTACTGGTGGTAAACGGCGCCGACGGGTTGCGGGTGCCCGGCTTCTGTTCTACCCCGGCGACCTTATAGGTGGCGTCAACAACGCCTTGCAACCACTGCTCGGCAGAACTGGCGTCGGGCAGTTTAACGGACAATTCGGCCGGAACCTCCTGCCCGTCGGCCATGAAAACGGCCGTGACTTTAAACGAACTGGCGGCCTCGAAATCGCGGATTTCCCTTTCGCGCTCGACGATCAAGCGAACGGCGACAGATTGGACGCGGCCGGCGCTCAAGCCGGTGCGGATCTTCTTCCATAACACCGGTGATAACTCGTAGCCGACCAGCCGGTCGAGCACCCGCCTGGCCTGCTGGGCCTCAAACAGTTTGACGTCGACGGTACGCGGGTTCTTAATGGCCGCCTCGATGGCCGGCTTGGTGATCTCGTGAAAAACGATGCGCTTGGTTTTGGCCGGGTCCAGCTTGAGGGCGTGCGTTAAGTGCCAGGCAATCGCCTCGCCTTCGCGGTCTTCATCGCTGGCCAGCCAGACTTCACTGCCCTCGGCGGCCTTTTTTAGCTCGGCCACCACCTTGCGCTTGTCAGCGCTAATCTCATAATTGGGCTCAAAACCCTTCTCGACGTCGATGTTCAGGCCTTTTTTTGGCAGGTCGCGAATATGCCCAAAACTGCTCTTAACCACATAATCTTTACCGAGGTATTTTTCGATGGTTTTGGCTTTGGCCGGACTCTCAACGATGACTAAATTTTTTGCCATAAGCTACTATATTATGCGCACATCCGCCGACTTTGCAATGACATATATAAGAATAAGACTCACAGGCCGAGGTTCTGGCCCACCTTATAGCCGGCCCAAATTCCGACGAATGAACCGACCGTGCCGAGCAGAATGCTCCAGCCGCCCAGCCAATTGCCGTGGCTCATTACGGCGCCCAGCCAGCTACCCAGCGTGCCGACCACGCCGATCCCTATAAAAATCATAAGCTTCATGCCCCTAGTCTAACACTTTCAGGCAATAGCCCAGTGGTTGGCGCCCAGGGGGCGGATTTTGCCGCCGATTTCGAGCATGGTTAGGGTTTGGGCGAACTCGATGGCCGTCAGGCCGCTGTGATCCAGCAGGACGTCGCCGGCGGTGATTCCCTGCAATAACAGGTCTAGTAGTTTCTGCTCGAAGGCGTTGCGGCCGCGGACTTCCCTGGCCGGCGTGGAGTGGTCCTCAAGATTAAGGATATTCAAGACGTCTTTATAAGAAGTAACGGCGGCGGCTTTGCCGGCCTTGAGCAAGTTATGGACGCCTACCGTCTGGGAATTGGTGATGGAACCCGGCACCACCAGGACGTCCCTGCCTTGGTCGAGCGCGAAGTTGGCAGTGTGAATGGCGCCGCTCTTTTCGCCGGCTTCGGTGATTAGCACGGCTTGGGCCAAGCCGGACATTAGGCGGTTGCGGGCAATGAAATACTGCTTCTGGGGGTAAATGCCCTCGGCGTACTCGCTGACCAGAGCGCCGCCGTTCTCGAGAATTCTTTCGGCCAGTCGGCGGTTGGTAGCCGGCACGATATTATCGAGCGGGCACGGCAGTACGCCTACGCAAAGGCCGCCGGCCTCTAGGGCCGCCCGATGCGCCAAGGCGTCGACGCCGATGGCCAGGCCGCTGATGATGACCACGCCCTGCTCGGCCAGCTCGCGCGCCAGTTTGGCCGTGACCAGCTCGCCATAGGGGGTGATGTTGCGGGTGCCGATGATGGCCACCCGCGGCAGTTTAAGCAGTTCGTTAAGATCGGCCCCCAAGCAGAACAACTGCTTTGGCGGGCTTGGAATATCCTTAAGTACCTCCGGGTAATCCGGCGACCTAAGCGTTAGCGTCTTGTAATTCATGGAAAAATATTTCGTGGTATTGACATAACG
>CAYUNY010000048.1:0-5838 GCA_964446315.1 uncultured Candidatus Saccharibacteria bacterium | reverse complement strand
TATCGGACTTTCCCTTTGAGTTTCGGGATTCACCGTTGCGGCACAGTGCAGGAATCTCACCTGTCTTCCAGCGTCTGGTTGTTAACAAGTATATTGTAGCAGACTATGAGGGCTGGCGCTGCTTGAGCTCTGAGAGACGCGGCATGAAGCTTTGGGCGGCGCCTTCCAGGCCTAAGACCTTCAGGGCGCCGATTAAGACGTAAAGATGGTCTAGGCTGTTTTCGGCTAGTTCGGCACCGGCGTTTTCGAGCTGGGCGAAGGCGTGCTCCACCTTTTCAACCAGCCATTTCTCCTCGCTTGGAGCGATCTGGTTGGTAGTGATTTTGGCCGGTTCGGCGGCCTCCACTACTTCGAGCGAGCGGGCCGAGTGGTCGCGTTTGCGCAAATGGCCGCGCTTAATCAGGTTATTGACGTGCAGAGCGACGGTAGCCACGGACGTGTAGTTCAGACCGTTCATGATTTCGCGGTAGCTGGGGCTGTAGCCGTGCTCGGCGATAAAAGTTTCGATATAAGTGAGGAGTTCTTTCTGTTTCTTGGTGGGGCGCACCGTTTGATCGGGTCCTGTTTGCTTTTCGTTCATAGCCTCTACATTATGCCACGTGGCCGTATTATTTCAAGTAGCCAGGCGGCCGGCGGCGGCTTGCCCAATGGCGTCATAGAAGCGGCCTGGTATTTTGCGCATTTTATCGTTTTGGCTAAAGGTCCGGGCCTCCGCCAGTTTGCCTTCGTCGCCATCACGAAAAGCCGGCATGGCTACGTCGTGTAACAGCAGGTCCGAATCGCCGGTGTTTACGTAGGAGTAGGCCTGGCCGGGCTCTATTACGCATTCATCGCCTTCCTTCAGCGACACTTCCTCCACGGCGCCGCTGGCCAGAGCGCGGATCAGTAGCCCGGAACCGCCCAGCACATTGAGCGTGAAGCGAGCGGTGTAGTCCGGTTTAGTAACATAAACAGGCTCTGTCATGCCCCCGGGGAAAATTCTAAAGATCGCCGTGTTGCCCCAATCCGGCACGTCCTCACCATATTTATCGACTTCATAGGCCACTTCATAGTTCCACGCCTTGTAATGTTCGTTCGGCACTATGTTTATCAAAGAATTGCCATCTGCGGGCCCATAAACCTCCGAGACAGGACGAAGTAACGACATAGGCAGATTATAATATTATTTGGCTGTTTTGGCAATTTTCTTTTCGGGGAACACCCAGTACTTGTACCAGAACCACGACCAGACGGTGAAGAAGCCGGCCGAGATGAAGAAACCGATGTAGGGCGTGACGCCTACGGCCTTCAGACCCCAGATAATCAGGTAGTCCAGCACGAAACCGATCGATTCTATAAACAGGTAGCGGCCGACGTGTTGCATTTCGCTGAGGTGATGTTGTTCAGAGAAGGCCCAAAAGCGTTGCACGATGTAATTGAGCGTCCAGCCTATAGCGTCGGCCAGGATTTTGGATGGTAACCAATCCCACCCTAGTACTGAATAACAGATGGCGAAAACGGCGTAGCCGCTCCAAAAATAGAGACTGCCGCCGGCCATGTATTTAACGAATTGGCTGGTGTTACTTGGCTTTTTCATTTTTGGATTTAGGTAGCGGCGCCATGGCCACGCCGGCCAGTCCCCACCAAACATAGGCCAGCGTGTCGTCGGCCCAGGCGTGCGATAACAAGTTTATGAAGGTTAGTCCGATAAGGCTGGCGAACAGGCTGAGGGCCAGCGGATCGGCCCGGCGAATAAATAGCAGTACCCCCACTCCGACGTTAATCAGCAGGAACAGCAGTAGGCCCAGCCAGCCGGTTTCCTGCCCCACTTGTATAAAGTAATTCTCGGCGACGCGTGGGGCGTGCGGTTGGTTGTAGTTGCTGGCCGGTCCGGCAGTGCCGGGGCCGTCGCCCAGCGGGTGGTGCCCCAGGTCGGTCAAGCCTGCTTTGAAGGCGTTGGCGTGCCCGCCGTTAGAAGTAGTTTTAACCGCCGAATTGGTCTGGGTATGCAGTACGAAGTTTTCGAAGTTCGGGCTGTGCCGGAAAGCCAGCGTCAGGCCACCAGCGGCCAATAGTAAGGCGGCTACTACGGCCAGAGCTATGCGGCGTGAACCGCGCGACAAGGGGCTTAACAATAACAGCGTGGCGACACTCAACACCGCGCCGATCCAGGCACTGCGTGAGAAACTGAAGAACAACACCACCACCGAGGCGGCCAGGAATATGGCCTTGCGCCAGTTGCGGCCTTCGCGCAACATCATAACCGTCAACAGGCTTATGGGTATAAGCATATAGGCTCCGAGCGGGTTGGCGCCGCGCAGGGTCGACATGATACGTGCGTAGTGCTGGTTATGATTAATCGTTTCCAGTGCCGGAATCGTCGAATCGCCGTAGCCGAAGTGGCGCAAAAAATCGTGGGGCAGGAGAAAAACCTGCAGTAAGCCGAAGATGACCACGCCGCCGGCCGCCCACAGCACCAGCCAGCGCCAGTGGGTTCTCAGCCGCGTCAGGCGCAAGGCCACCGTCCAGGTGACTAAAAAGAAAGCCAGAAAGCGCAGATTTACGATTAGTCCGTAGCCCAGGGCTTTGGCTGTAACGTCATGCTGGTTCAGGGCCAGCAAGCCCCAGGCGACGTTCAATAATATGTAGGCCAGAATAAGCCACACCAGGCGGCGCGAAAGGGTGTGAAAACGGATTTTATGGTCGGTTAATAGCAGATATATGACGCCGACAACGCAGACTGCCAATATGGCCTCTTTCCAGAGGCGCAAGGCGGTATAGTGACCAAAGAGGCTGGCCCCCCAAACCGTCAGCAAGGCGTGAAAAGGCATCAACAGCAGAATCGCCATGGTCAAACCACTCACCCACGTCAAAACCGTGTACTTCAGCGCTGATACCTTCATAATGCTACAATTTAGTATATCTTAAGCTATGAAGAATAACGCCTCGCTCGCTTACAATGTCTGTCTGGTTATCGGCGACGCTCTGGCCATCACCCTGGCCTTCACCGTCGCCTACATCCTGCGGGTGACGCTGAACCACCAGCCACTCAGCGCCAGCGTCCACGCCCACACCTATATCACCATCCTGGTCAGCCTCCTGCCGTTCTGGATTTTCATTTTTGCCCTGCTGGGTCTTTATAACGCCCGGGTTTACGAAAAACGCTTCAGCGAGCTGGGCCGGCTGTTGGTCGGCTCGTTCATGGGCATCCTGTTCGTCATCGGTTACAGCTACATGACCAACACGGCTATCTTCCCGGCCCGGTTGGTGACCGTTTACGGTTTCGCCCTGGCTTTCGTTTGCGTACTGCTATTCAGGACTGCCGCTCGCGGCGTACGGCGCGAGCTGTTCGGCTACGGCGTCGGCATTAACAACTTACTGCTGGTAGGCGACACCAAGGCCACCCAGCGGCTGATTGACGCCCTGGAGGACAGCGGCCTGAGCGGCTACCGGGTGCTCGGCGTGGTCGGCGGCAGTAAGCAGGAGCACAAAAAAGACCGCCCTTACCATTTGTACCAGAACTTCGTGGCGGCCGTGGCCCATCTTAAAAACCACCAACTGCACACCATTATCCAAACCGAGCTCTACGCCGACAACGACCGCAACGACGAGATCGTCACCCACGCCCAGGAGAATCACGTGTCCTACCACTTCGTTCCTGGCAACAGCGAGCTTTTTGTCGGTAATATCGAGGTGGATCTATTCCACAGCGTGCCGATAATTACCGTTCATCAAACGGCCCTGATCGGCTGGGGCCGCGTTGCCAAGCGGCTGGGCGACTTTGTGTTCGGCGGGCTGTTCCTGCTGTTGGCATCGCCCTTTATGCTATTGATCGCGCTGGCCGTAAAGCTGAGCGACGGCGGACCGGTTTTCTTCCGCCAGCACCGCTTAAGCCGTTTTAACAAAAAGGTGCGCGTCTTTAAGTTCCGCTCGCTCAAGCCGGCCTACAGCGGCCTAAGCCCGGAGGAAGCGTTCGCCAAAATGGGCCGCCCGGAGTTGACCAAAATCTACCGCCTAAACAACGACTGGCTGGCTGATGACCCGCGGCTAACCGGCGTTGGCCGCTTTATCCGTCGTTTCAGCCTGGACGAATTGCCGCAGTTGATCAACGTGGTGCGCGGCGATATCTCGCTGGTCGGTCCGCGGGCCATCCTGCCGTCCGAACTGGAGCGGTCGGCCCAGAAAAACCTGATATTGAGCATTCGCTCGGGATTGACCGGCCTGGCCCAGATTTCCGGCGTGCGCGACCTGAGCTTCGAGGAACGGCGCCGCCTCGACCTCTACTACGTCCAGAACTGGAGCTTCCGGAACGATCTGGTAATTATCATCAAAACTTTCTGGGTGGTGCTGTTCCATAAAGGAACCCGCGGATGAAAGTCGCCATTGTTTGCGACTGGCTAACCGGCATCGGCGGCGCCGAGCGGGTGGTGCTGGAACTGCACAAACTTTACCCCGAGGCTCCGATTTACACCTCGCAGTACGATCCCGAGCAGTTGCACGGCTTCGAAGACGCCGACATCCGTACTACCTGGTTGCAAACCCTGCCGACGGCTCTTAAAAAGTTTCTACCCCTACTACGGGCCTGGGCTTTCAGCCGGCTGGACCTCAGCGAGTATGACCTGGTTATCAGCAGTAGCGGCGCCGAAGCCAAGGGCGTGCACACCGGCCCGAACACCGTTCATATATGTTATTGCCATTCGCCTACCCACTACTACTGGATGCGCTATGACGAATACCTGGAACGCCCCGGCTTCGCCCGGGGGCTGAACTGGGTCGCCAAGCTGGGCCTGCGCGTACTGGCCGGCCCGCTCAGGCGCTGGGACCGGCACTCTGCCAAAAAACCGGATTACATTATCGCCAACTCGACCCATACCCAGGCCATGATCAAGCGCTACTACAAGCGCGACTCCGATGTTATTCACCCGCCGGTCGAAACCGACCGCTTTAAACTGCCGGCCAAGCCACCTTTAAGGCACGGTTTCGTGGCGGCCGGTCGCCAAACGCCCTACAAGCGCTTCGACCTGGCCATCCAGGCCTGCGAAGATTTGAAAGTGCCCCTGGTGGTGATCGGCGACGGCCCCGACCACAAACGGCTCGAAAAGCTGGCCGGCCGCGGCACCATTTTCCTAACCAACGTCAACGACGGCGAAATCGTCGACCACTTCCAATCGGCGCTGGGCTTTATCATGCCAAACATGGACGACTTCGGCATCGTGGCCGTCGAGGCCATGTCTGCCGGCACGCCGGTTATAGCCTATAATAAGGGAGGAGCGCAGGATTACGTCGTCCCAAACAAAACCGGTCTGTTCTTCGAGAGGCAAACCGTCAAAAACCTGTCCAAAGCCCTCGAAACGGCCGCCGCTAAAAGTTTCGATCACCAGGCTATCACCGAGCACGCCGCCCAATTTTCGGTAGCCAATTTTCATAAAAATATGCGAAGCTATATCAAAGCCCGTTTAGCCGAAAGGAATAGTTAATGTGCGGAATTGTCGGTTATATTGGTCAGCGTTCCGGTGTCGGCATCGTCATGGACGGCCTGCAGGCCCTGGAATACCGCGGCTACGACTCGGCCGGCATAGTTACCATTAACGACGGCCAGAGCCAGGTGCTCAAGCAGGTCGGCCGCGTCGAAGGCCTGCTCAAAGCCGTCAACAAGGCTCAGCTGAACGCTCCATTAACCATCGGCCACACCCGCTGGGCCACCCATGGCGGCGTCACCGAACAGAACGCCCACCCGCAGGCCAACAACGACAAGTCAATCTTCGTGGTCCACAACGGCATTATCGAAAACTTCGCCGAAATCCGCGACCGGCTCAAATCTGCCGGTTACGAATTCCATTCCCAGACCGACACCGAGGT
>CAYUNY010000047.1:0-5879 GCA_964446315.1 uncultured Candidatus Saccharibacteria bacterium | reverse complement strand
ACATGGTGACCGACACGGCCCGCATGGAAGCCGTTTACGACAAACCGGCTATCGTGATTACCGACAAGAAAATTACCAGTATCCAGGAATTCCTGCCGCTACTCGAAAAGCTAGCCCAAACCGGCAAGAAAGACCTGGTGCTGATCGCCGAAGACGTCGAAGGCGAGGCTCTGGGCACGCTGATCCTGAACCGCCTGAAGGGCGTCTTTAACACCGTCGCCATCAAGGCTCCTGCCTTCGGTGATCGCCGCAAAGACGTGCTGAACGACATCGCCATCCTGACCGGCGCGACGGTTATTTCCGAGGACACCGGCATGACCTTCGAGAACGTTGACGTGGACGTGGTCGGCGGCGCCCGCCGGGTGATCGTCAACAAGGACGAGACCACCATTATCGAAGGCGACGGTACGGTTACCGAAATCGCCGCCCGCATCAAGCAAATTACTACCCAGGCCGATGCCGCCACCAGCGAATACGACAAAGAAAACCTCGAGAAACGCCGCGCCGCTCTGAGCGGCAAGGTCGCTGTCATCAAGGTCGGCGGCGCCACCGAAACCGAGATCGAAGAGAAGAAGTTCCGCGTTGACGATGCCGTTCACGCCGTTAAAGCCGCTCTGGCCGAGGGCGTCGTGCCCGGCGGCGGCGCAACGCTGGTTTACCTGGCCGAAGGCATAAAAGTTTCCGGCGCGAACTCAGAGTCGGCCGGCGGCCAACTGCTCAAAGGCGCCCTGGACCAGCCTTTCCGAATCCTGCTAAACAACGCCGGTATAAATCCTGATGAATTCCTTCACCAGGTGCGAACGGGCAAGGGGTTGACTGGTGTAGATGTAAATGACAGCTCAAAGATGGTGAACCTCAAAGCTGCAGGGATCGTAGATCCGACACGGGTTACCAAAGAGGTGATCCAGAACGCGGTTTCCATCGCCGGCACGGCCATTACCATGGGCGCGCTGGTGGTTGATGTTCCCGAACCGAAAGCGGCTCCTGGCCCGGACATGTCCGGCGCCATGGGCGGCATGATGTAACTTCTTAAAATGCTACTGCTTTCTCTGCTAGCCGACGAGTAGTATAGTATAGCCATGAGATTGTTCAGACGTCGAAAAAGTAGTGATGAAGGCTTTAGTGAAGGCCAACCAGTATTTGCCGGGCCACCACCCGAGCAAACGGTTTCCCGGGCACGGATCGACTGGAAACGGGCCATCCCCAGGCTGATCATCCTGATAGTTATATTAGTCGGTATCGTGTCGGGTATATTATGGGCTACCGGCGTGATTGGCAAAGGTCAGCCCGCTGACCACGACAAAAAGCCGCTTATTGCCCAGTCTGGCAAGTCAGGGCCGTCCCGCAAAACCGAGTCAGGCAAAAGCACCGGCGGCAAGCCGGCGCCTTCTACTGCGCCCCAAGATCAGGCCGCGTTAAAATCGCCGCAATCCGCTGGCACTGCCGCGCGCCCTGGTGACACCTCTTCACCGACAACTCCATCCACGGCTGGCACCCCAGCCACAGGTGCTACTGCCTCAACGCAGAGCGGGGCGCTAACCAACACCGGTCCGGGCGAAACGGCGGTCATCTTTGTTGCCACGACGCTAATAGGCTCAATCGCTTATCAAATAAACCTGCGCCGCCGGCTTAGTTAGGCTTCCGGCTGGTCCTGGCGGGGCTGGGTAAAGTAGTTAATCTCGTTAACGACATCAAGCAGGGCCTGGGCGCGCGTTTTTTCGTCTTCGATGCTGTGGGCGGCCGCGTAGGCTTTGTTAACCAGGTCCTGGTTGTCGCTGGCCTGGATCATCATCATGATGGTGCGGAACTTTTCTTCGGGAGGCATATCCAGGTCGTCGATTAGGGGTGCCAGTTCGTCTAAGGCTTTGATCTTGATGTCGACCAGCTCGTTGGACGGCGCGTTGTCATCATTGGCCGCCGGGCTTGGAGCACTCGAGCCGCCGTGCTGGAAAGTCGGCGCCTTCGGCAGGCCGGCCGGATAAATCACGTCGCTGATCGGCTCGGGAGCCTCATCCTTCAGGGGTTCTTGGCCCTCATCGGGCTTGTCGTCGTCTATGGGTGTGCCCGGGTGTTGCCAAGGCTGGTCATCACCGGCTGAGTCCGTGACGCCGGCGTCAAAGGTGTCGGTATCTTGTGGGCCGGCCGAATCATCTACTACAGGCGTATCGGCTGGGGGTTCAACCATATCACTGGCCGATTCAGCGGCCACTACGGGCTGTTCTTCAGTAGGAGCCTGTTCGTGTTCCTCAGCCCCGGGGTGTACCACCTGGTTGGCCGTTTCGGCCGGCTGTTCCTGATGCTCGCGTGGCTCTTCGTGCACTGCGTGCTCAGTCTGGTTGTCATCTTTATCATCGTGGTGCCCAAACATTATTCCCCCTAAACGATATTCTTGGCTATACTATATACAATCCTACAGTAAAAGCACAAGAAGTTTGGAGGTAACATGCTGGACGACCTTAAGATGATCCACGAACGGGACGTTCAGGATACGTTGGGAATCGCCGAACGCCAGTGGCAACAGTTCGCGTATGAATTTGAGACTTTTCAGGATCAACTGGACGTTGACAACATCGTATACGCAGGCCTGGGCGGTTCTTCTTTGGCGGCCTTGGTCAGTACCAGTTGGCCGGGCTACACACTGCCGTTCGAAATTGTACGCAATTACGACATACCCGCCTACGTTTCGGAACGCACCTACTTTATAGCCGCCAGCTATTCGGGCAATACCGAGGAGACACTAAGCGCTCTTGAGCAGGCCGAGGCCAAGGGCGCCAAGATCGCAATCATTGCCGGCGGCGGCAAGCTGGCCGAGATCGCCAAAAAGAATAATTACCCCCTGGCTGTCCTGCCGAAAGCCGAACAACCGCGCTACGCGGTCTTTTATAACCTGAAAGCACTGCTTGTCCTGCTCGAACAGGCCGGTTTGGTAAAAGGCAGTGCCCTAAAAGAGCTGGAACAAGCCGGTGATTTCCTGAAACAAATCGTTCACCCCTGGGTTGCTACGGTGCCCACCGACAATAATCCTGCCAAACAGGTTGCGCTGGAGGTAATCGGCAAGTCGGCTGTGGTTTACGCCGGCCCTAAACTCTGGCCGGCCGCTTATAAATGGAAGATCAGCTTCAACGAGAACGCCAAGCAAGTCGCGTGGGCGAACCAGTACCCGGAGTTCAACCATAACGAATTCATGGGCTGGACCAAGCAGCCGGTCGACAAGCCATACGCTGTTATTGATCTTCGCAGTTCGTTGGAACATTCCAGAATCCAGAAGCGATTCGAAGTAACCGAACGATTGTTATCGGGGATGCGCCCGGCACCGATCGTAGTTAACGCGGAAGGCAAGAACCTGCTGGAGCAGTTGTGTTGGACGATCGCTTTTGGCGATTTCGTAACGATATACACGGCGCTCTTAAATGGCATTAATCCGGCCCCGGTAGATTTAATCGAGAAGTTTAAAAAGAGCCTGGACGAATAAATGAGCGACACGCAACCTCCACAATTTGATCCGGGCAGCTTCAGTAACGACCAATATGTAAAGAAGGTAGATAAACCGTGGGGATACGAGTTGCACTGGGTGCCTGCCGACGCTCCCTATATGGGAAAAGTACTCCACATTAAAGCTGGCGCCCGCTTGAGCCTCCAGATACACGACGAGAAACAGGAAAGCTGGTTCCTGATGACCGGTCAAGCTTCCGTTATCTGGGACAACAAGCAAGGCGAGCTTATTGAAACCGAGCTAAAACCCGGCCAGGGCTACAGCACTAAGGTCGGCCAACGGCACAGGCTGGTCGGCGTTACCGACTGCGATATTCTGGAAGTTTCGACTCCCGAACTGGGCACCACTTGGCGCCTTGAGGATGATTACGCCCGGCCGCACGAAACGCCCGAGCAACGCCAAAAAGAGCGCTCCTAAAAGTCTGTTGCTATAATTCTCTTATGAACAGGCGGTCGCCGGGCATTCAATTTATGTTGGCTTTAGTGGCGGCCAGCCTGGTGAGTGTCGGCCTATTTGCCTACGGCGCATGGCGCAACCACAGCAGTGATTTCAATTATCTGGTCTGGAACCTCTTTTTGGCCTGGTTGCCGCTCTTGTTCGCGGTACGACTCGTGACGTTACTTAGGCGCAAACTGTGGTCGAGCTGGGAAGCGCTAGGCTACAGCGTGCTGTGGCTGATTTTCCTGCCCAACAGTTTTTACATGATCAGCGATTTTATTCACCTACTCGACGTTCAACGGGTCAACGTTTTATATGACGCCGTGATGTTCACGTCGTTCATCTACACGGGGGTGATTTTGGGTTTCAGCAGTCTTTACCTGGTGCATCTACAACTCAAGCGCCGACTGGAATCACAGGCCGCCACGCTTGCCGTGGTACTGACCCTTTTGGTATGTTGCTTCGCGGTTTATATCGGCCGTGACCTGCGTTGGAACAGCTGGGACGTCCTGACCAATCCCGGCGGCCTGCTGTTCGATCTATCCGACCGGCTACAGCACCCGGCCTCCTACCCGCGTATGGTGCTGACGGTGACTTCGTTCTTCGTACTGCTGGCCAGCATGTATGGACTAATGTGGCGCGGCGCCCGCCTGCTACGCCCGGCACCGAGAGCTTAATCTGTTATCATTAATGTGATGAAACAGGAGTTAGAGCAGGCAATCGCGACCGCCGCGCACGAACTGTTCGGCGCGGAGGCCGAAGTCGAGCTGACGCGCCCCGAGGAACAGTTCGGCGACTACGCCACTAACGTCGCACTGCAACTGGCCAAACCGTTAGGCAAAAATCCGCGGGAGATTGCCGACACCCTGGCCGCTAAGCTAAAAGACGTTCTGGCAGAGAAGGTGAGCGAAGTATCGGTGGCCGGCCCCGGCTTTATCAACCTCAAACTGACCGATCGAGCCTTGTTGGAAGCCGCCGAGTCCAAGCCGGCCAAAACACTGGCCAATCAGGAGATCTTGGTCGAATTTGGCGACCCTAATCCCTTTAAAGAAATGCACATCGGCCACATTTACAGTTACATTGTCGGCGACTCTATTGCCCGCCTGCTCGAGGCCCAGGGCGCCCAAGTTCACCGGCTAAGCTACCACGGCGACGTAGGCCTGCACGTTGCCAAGGCCATCTGGGGCATGCAAAAAGAGGAAGTTGACCCGGACGCCGACAGCATCGGTTCGTATTATGCCAAGGGCGCCAAAGCTTACGAAGAGGACGAAAAAGCCCGCGAAGAAATCCATGCCGTCAACGAGCACGTTTATAAAAAGGACAGTCCCGAGATCAACAAACTTTATGATTGGGGCCGGCAAAAAAGCTTCGAATACTTCGGTGCAATCCTGGAAGATCTTGGCGTTAAAACAGACAAGCAGTACTTTGAGAGCGAAACCGCCGGGATTGGCCTGGAGCTGGTACGCGCCAACACCGGCAAAGTCTTTAAGGAAAGCGATGGCGCGATTATTTACGATGGCGAAAAAGCCGGGTTACACACCAGGGTATTCATCACCTCCAAAGGCCTGCCGACATACGAGACCAAAGACCTCGGCCTGGCCGAACTCAAGCGTCGTGATTATAAGGATGCAAGCCGGTCAGTCATTATCACCGCCAACGAACAAAGCGAGTACTTTAAGGTTATGCTCGCGGCCCTGAACGAATTCGATAAACCTTTAGCTGAGTCCATAACCCATCTTTCGCATGGTTTCGTCAGCCTCTCGACCGGCAAGATGAGTAGCCGCACCGGCAAGGTTCTGCGGGCCGAAGACGTTCTAACCCACACCAAGCTGGGCATTAGCAATTCATTCCAAGAAGTCGATACCCAAATAAGAGACCGTACGATGCAGGGCGCCGTTAAGTACGCTTTTCTTAAGAATCGCGTTGGCGGCGACATCATTTACGACCC
>CAYUNY010000046.1:0-5890 GCA_964446315.1 uncultured Candidatus Saccharibacteria bacterium | reverse complement strand
GCCAGCGCCAGCGCGCCCTCGACAGCTTTAAAAAGAGCCAAACCAAAATCCTGGTCGCCACCGACGTTGCCGCCCGCGGCATCGACGTCATCGACATTACCCACGTCATCAACTACAGCCAGCCGCAGTCCTACCAAGATTACGTGCACCGCATCGGCCGCGCCGGCCGCGCCGGCCGTGTGGGCCACGCCCTGACCTTCGTAGTAGGCTAATGAAAGTCACGCAGGATCCGGCTAAGATTCGTAATATTGCCATTATCGCGCATGTCGACCATGGCAAAACGACGCTGGTGGACGGTCTGCTCAAACAAAGCCAAACCTTCCGCGACAACCAGGCCGAGATGAGCCAGGACCTGATCATGGATTCCGGCGATCAAGAGAAAGAGCGGGGCATTACCATCACCGCCAAGGTTACGGCCGTGCAACACGGCGACTACCGCGTCAACATCATCGACACGCCCGGCCACGCCGACTTCAGCGGCGAGGTCGAGCGCACCCTCAACCTGGCTGACGGCTGTTTGCTAATTGTAGATGCCCAAGAGGGCCCGATGCCACAGACCAAGTTCGTGCTCGGCAAGGCGCTGGTGGCCGAGCTGAAGCCAATTGTCATTATTAACAAGATAGACAAAACCGGCACCCGGCTCAAAGAGGTCGAAGACGAACTGGCCGACCTGTTCTTAGAATTAGCAGTCCACGAAGACCAATTGCACTACCCGGTGTATTACGCCATCGGCCGTGAGGGCAAAGCCTGGCAAAAACCGCCACAACATCCCGAAGAAAAGGGCGATTTAGAGCCGATCTTCCAGGCCATTACCGAACACGTGCCGGCCCCGACCATCGAACTAGGCAAACCCTTCCAAATGCTGGTCACCGCCCTCAGCCATGATAGTTTTAAGGGCAAGTACGCCATCGGCCGCATCAGCCGCGGCCACATCAAACCCGGCGACCCGGTGGCGCTCTGCAAAAAAGACGGCACCATAGCCAAGGCCAAAATCGACAGCGTTTACATGGGCCACGGCGTCACCAAATCGGAGGTCCAAGAGGGCATTGCCGGCGACATCGTCCAGCTAACGGGCGTCACCGACGCCCAGATTGGCGAAACCCTGTGCGACGCCGACCACCCCGAAGCCCTGCCGGTTATAGAAGTGGAAGCGCCAACCTTAAGAATCTACCTGGGCCCCAACACCAGCCCCTTCAAGGGCCAGGAGGGTGAGTTCAACACCTCGCGCCAGATCGGCCAGCGCCTGCAAAAAGAGCTAGAAACCAATGTAGGACTGCAAGTAACAGAAGACGGCATCGGCTTCACGGTGGCCGGCCGCGGCGAACTGCACCTAGGCGTACTTATCGAAACCATGCGCCGCGAAGGCTACGAGTTCGAAGTCGGCCGCCCGCAGGTCGTCACCCACCAAGAAAAGGGCCAGACAGTCGAGCCGGTCGAAGAAGTCATCATCGAAGTCCCCGCCGAGCACGTCGGTACCGTCCAAATGGAGCTCGGCCAGCGAAGGGCCACCCTAAAAGAACAATTCGCCAGCCCCAAAGGCGTCACCAAACTGATCTACGAAATGCCCACCCAGGCCCTGTTGGGCATGCGCAACGTCCTGCTCACCAGCACCAAGGGCACCATCGTTATGAATAGCCTGGTGATCGGCTTCCAGCCCCAAAGCCCGGCGCTGGAACAATTAAGGAACGGCGTCCTAATAAGCTTCGAAACCGGTACCACCACGCCTTACTCCCTGCAAAACGCCGAGGCCCGCGGCACCACCTTTGTAGGTCCGGCCGAAAAGGTCTACGCCGGCCAAATCATCGGCCTCAATACCCGCCAGGAAGACATGGAGATCAACGTTTGCAAGGCCAAGCACCTGACCAACATGCGAAGCAGTAGCAGTGACGGGGTTGTCCAGCTAACCCCGCCGACCATCTTCAGCCTGGAGCAATGCCTGGACTTCATCGAAAACGACGAATTACTAGAAGTCACCCCCAAAAACCTACGTCTAAGAAAAAAAGAACTCGACCCCACCAAACGCAAGCGCCAAAACAAGTAAATCATTTACAACAACTGCTAAAAGTGTTAAAATAGTATAAATGTTCACCCTAGAGACCAGCCTGAGGTATAAACGCCACCCCGAGTTTTTCGTGGGCAAATGGGGCTTCGCCGCGCCGTATCATAAAAAAGTTGAGGCCGAAGACGGCACCATCCACAACGAGCTGGCCGTTGTTTACGGCGTCAGCGATTCGCCCTTAGGCCTTCACGCCGCCCTGCTCTTAAAGCAGGCACGCGGTAAAGCCGACCCCAAGGTCAACCCCGAAAAAATAGTTACCTGGAAGCAGGCCGAAAAATACGCCGACAACCTGTCATTAGATAAGCGCCATGTTGTGACCCACCCGCGCTTTGAAGATCGCACAGCGGTTATGGACGCGCTAAACGGTTACAAAGAAACCACAGAACCGCACACCGAATTAGCCGGGGGCCGCGCCCAGGTGTGGGAGTATGAGACCAAGCGTAACGGTTTAATAGGCTTTGTGGCCACCGGAGGCTCGCAGGGCAGTTATCTTTACGACCCCGAGAGCCAGGCCTGGTACCAGAACCAGTTTATGCCAATGCTGGCTCGCCGCTCCAAGGGCATTTTTTCGCCCCAGTATGTCCGCGCCCGCCACTTCGATATAGATAGGGCCTCCGCCATGGCAAGAATCAACCTTACAACCCCCGACGATTTTCAAATAGAAAACCCTTACGGGCCGCACCCCTAAACGCCGCCACTTAGTTGACAAAAGCGCCACTATTCTTATAATAAACTTCTATGGCAGAACATGATCCTAAATTCGTGGCCGGAAGTATCGATTCCGTAACCCATCTGGCTGATGGTAATACGGTGTTCCATGGTGATCTCCTTCATAATGGCATGGAGCCCGAAGAGGCTCGTGAAGGCGCCGCCCGTATGTACAACGTCGATCCGGAGCAGATTGTTATCAGCCACGTCGAAGGCGAGCCTTACGATGGGACATCACGTAGCCCTCGAAGGCATCTCGGCAGGAAAAGTGTAGCTTTCACGGCTTCAAGATGGCGTGCCAGCTGGGACCCACACGCCGACCCCACCCAGAACTAAGCCTGCTAAGGCATAATCCTAAAAGTTAATCTTAAGTTAATAATCGCTCCCTATAATCAGGGCAGTGAAGGTTTATAAATCCAAGTACGGTAAACTACCCGGTACCTCATATGCCGACAAAATGGCCGCCGCGCGGCGGGAATATCATATTGCCCAAAAGAGGACTCCTCGCCGGCAACCTTACGTCAGATCAAGCTACTTCAAAAACGACAAGGTTTTCATCAATCCATTCTGGGATCACCTTAAGCCGAAACGAGCAGGTGACCAACAGAGACGACTAGTATTATTCGCGTGTGCCCTCGACTTGATAAGGCATACATCGTACGCGCCAAAATCCATATATGGCTTCGGCAATCCAAACATCGCCGTTCATCGCTTTGAAGGTATCAGTAAAGAAGGTATAAGGTTCACGGTACAGATAAAAGAAAACAAGCGAACCAACCGCAAAGACTTTATGTCAGTTTTCCCGACCAATAAATTAGCGAAATAAAAAAGGCCTTCCGCTGGGTGGCCTAGAAACCACGGTGCCGAAGGTCTTACCTAGATGATAGTACGGCATATGCTGTGCTGTCAACCACTGTGAGGCGGTCTGCTAAGCTGGATGCATGGATCAAGAGGCAATCAAACAGGCCGAAGCGGCCCTAATAAAGCAGGACCCGATCCTCGGTAAGCTTATAACCAGCCAAAAGCTCGAGCCGCTAACACCAAAAACAGATTACTTCCACGCCCTGGCCAGCAGTATTATCAGCCAGCAAATCTCCACCAAAGCGGCCGCGGCCATCTTCCAACGGTTCAAAGACGCCACCGGCCTAAAGCCGGCCAAAGCCGCCGCCCTCGGCCCCGAAGACATCAAGGCCATCGGCCTGTCCCAGCAAAAGGCCAACTACATCGGCGACCTGGCCCGGCACTTTATTAACGACCCCAAGGTTTACAACCACCTGGACCGCCAGACCGACGAGCAGGTAATAGCCGAGCTGACCGAGATCAAGGGCATCGGCACCTGGACGGCGCAGATGTTCTGCATATTCACTCTCGGCCGCCCGGATGTCTTCGCCCCCGATGACCGGGGTTTACAATTAGGGTTGATGAAGCTGTATGGCTTGGATACCTTGCCGCCTAAGGCTGAACTGGATACTTTAGCGGAGAAATGGGCGCCTTACCGTTCTGTGGCTAGCTTACATTTGTGGCACTCACTGGATAATAAGCCCTTATAATGAATCCAATAGAACACCATGGATGAAGACTATAAGCAGCGCGCAGTACAAAAGTGCGTAGATATTATCAAAGATAGGGTGGTTGGAGTAGAAAACGACCTAAAAGCTTTTCTATATATACGTAAGAATAATCTGCAGCATAAAGAGGACAACATTGGAGGCGGCAACATTGTTGTAGGCCTCACCCTTTTCAGCGCTATTAATTTTCTAGGGAAAGTATACTACTGCGTCGAGAGGCCAGAAAAATTTAACATAAATGGAGACGCAAAAAACGAGACTGAAACTTTCATAAAATTTATGCAGTTTCTACAAGATCAAGGACTTGACCTTGGCTTATCGGGTGATGGGCACGTACTCCAGCTTGTGTGGAGCGGTTTCAGAAATTATCTTGCGCATCGTCTTACGGTTGAGCCCGGGAAGACTTTGTTGACTTTTGAGTTTGAGCCGGAACATACCGGATCTATATCGAGTATCTTAGAAAATGCGAAGAAACAAACTGTCTTTAGTCACGACGGGTCCGATAGAAACTGGATAGTTAATTGCGACGTTTTATTGTCCAAACTTTCAGACATAACAAATATGGCAACAGACCATATTAAAATGCACGGCAAAGATCAGGCCGAAATTCTACTAAAGGTTACTGGCATTGAACATCCATGACGTTTCAAAACAGATACAAAAGTGCTAAGATCAGAGCAACTATGGATCAGAAAGAGGCCAAGGCAGAGATTGCAAAACTTGTCGAGAAGTACGACAAGCTCTCACCTTCGGACATTAAAAATTACAGCGAAGAAGAAACTAAAAAAGAATTTATTCTGCCACTATTCAAGGCACTTGGCTGGGACGTTGACAGCAAGATCGAAGTATCAGCGGAAGAGCATATTAAATCTTCCGGACTAGCTGACTATGGCTTTTATATCGAGGGCAGGGCTAAGTTTTATTTAGAAGCCAAATCACTTAAGGCAGATCTTAATAACGAAGAATTCGCTAAGCAAGCAATCCGGTACTCTTTCAACAAGGGAGTTACTTGGGCGGTTTTAACAAACTTTGAGGGATTAAAGATTTTCAATGCTAATGCTGTCTCAAAATTCCTAGGTGATAAGCAGTACTTCGCCCTATCCTACACCGAATATCTGACTCGTTTCGAAAAACTGTGGGAGCTCTCTCGAGAGTCATTCGAAAAAGACTTAATAGACGAAAAAGCTACCGAGGCGGGTAAACTACTATCAAAAGTCTCAGTTACCGACAAGCTCTACCAAGACCTAAATAAGTGCCGAGAGCTACTAACAAAATCTTTGGGTGATTGGAATCCTAAGGTGCCAAAAGATGTCCTAGACGAGGGAGTTCAGAAATTACTCGATCGACTAATTTTTATACGTGTTGCAGAAGATAGAAAGATCGAACCATTAACCCTCAAGGTATTGGTGCGAGAATGGGAGCATCGCAAGAATAAAGATGAGAATTTTTACCAGATAGTTATTGAAAAGTTTCGAGAACTAGATGCTGTATATAATTCAAATATTTTCAGCAAGCATGCTTTTGAAGACTGGGAAGAATGGAATGAGGCCACAGA
>CAYUNY010000045.1:0-5940 GCA_964446315.1 uncultured Candidatus Saccharibacteria bacterium | reverse complement strand
TTGTGTAGTTGCTGACGCCGATGGATTTGGCCTTTCCGGCGGCCTGGATTTCTTCCAATGCCTGCCAAGCGCCTTTCCTCACTAGCGGCACCGGAAAATGTAGCAGGATAAGATCAACGTATTCGGTTTGTAGACTGGCGAGTGATTCATCGAAACTTTTTAGAGCCTTTTTGTGGCCGAAATTAGACACGGCTATTTTGGTGGTGATAAACAGTTCGTCGCGCATTAGGCCGGACTTTTTCCAGGCGGCGCCCAGGAACTGTTCGTTGTCGTAGGCCTGGGCCGAATCAAAGTGCCGGTAGCCGGCCGCGATGCCAGCAGTAAAAGCAGTGCTGAATTCAGCTTCATCTTTGACCTGCCAAAAACCTAGGCCGACTTGCGGTATCTGTTTACCGTCGTTTAATTTGAGGCTTGGGACGCTCATTTGGTGACTGACTTAAGGGCCGCCTTAACCCGGTCGCCGACGGGTAATTTAGAATCCACGTCTTTCAGGGCGGCGGCGGCGTCTTGCGGGGAGTAGCCCAACGCTACCAGAGCCTCGACCGCCTCGTCTTTTAGTAACGATTCTTCGCCTTGAAGCATGCCAGTTGATGCCAGGTCCACGCCCAACAGGCCGACTTTATCCTTAAGTTCCACAATGATTCGCTCGGCGACTTTCTTGCCAACACCGCTGGCTTGCTGGATAAACTTGACGTCGCCGTTAGCGATAGCGATGCGAACATAGTTGCTGGTACTGATACTTAACACGTTAAGCGCCATTTTTGGTCCTACCCCGTTAACCCCCAATAGCTGTTCGAAAAGATGCTGTTTGTCGCGCGACAGGAAGCCGAACAGGTCATGTGCCTGCTCGCGGACGTATTCGTAAATGTAGACCTTGGCCGGTTGCCCGACAGTCAGTTGCTCGAGATCTTCGGTAGCGACATACAGGCCATAGCCCACACCCTGGACATCGATAATAACTTCGTCGGTCAGCTTTTCGCTGACCACCCCGTTAAGCATTGCAATCATGCAATTATTATCGCACAGTCATGCTGTGGGTAATAGCCGCCGCCAGCGCGTCGGCACAGTCGTCGGGTTTGGGTATATCTTTGAGCTGTAAGATGACTCGCACCATTTCTTGGATTTGCTTTTTATCGGCCTTGCCGTAACCGGTCAGGCCCTGCTTGATTTGCTGGGGCGTGTATTCGGCGATGTTCAGGCCGGCCTGCCTGCCGCATAGCAGAACTACGCCGCGGGCCTGCGAAACCGTCATGGCGGTGGTCACATTCTGCGAAAAGAACAGCTTTTCGACGGCCATTTCGGTCGGCTTATTAGCCACGATTATATCTGTTAGTTCGTCAAAGATGGTTTGTAGGCGGACGGCGTCGTCTTCTTTTACGGGTGTACGGATCACCCCCGCATCAACCAGCGTGGCCTTACCCTTTTCAACGTCTATGACGCCGAACCCCAGAATGCCGGTGCCCGGGTCAATCCCCAATATCCGCATTTTGATCCCGTACAATCTTCATTAATTTTTCATAGATCGTGGGGTTAGCCGCAAATACTGCACCCAGCCCATCTTCGTCATAACGACGGCGTTCACCTTTTAGGTCGGTTACAATGCCGCCGGCTTCTTCCACCAATAAAGCGCTGGCCGCCACGTCCCACGATTTTGGATGGCCGATTATTCCGCCGATGAATTGGCCGGCGGCAATACGGTTTACTATATAAACACTCGACGGCACGCTGATGACCTTAGCTCCCGTTGAACGTACTTTTACCATTGCCGTACCGGCATTATAATCAATTCCTTCTTCTTGAACGTTCAAGGCCCCCATGTGCAGGTAGCCTTGGGCTAGGGTTTTTCGCCGGGTGGTATGGATCGGTTTGTCATTTAGGAAAGCGCCGTCGCCTTTTGTGGCTGAAAATAGCTCGTCGAGCTGTGGGTCATACGTAACAGCCAATACGGGCTGGCCATCGTGCCGGTGTACCAACGCCAGCGAAAAAGTACTGATGGGAATGCCGAGCGAATACGGCACGGTGCCGTCAATCGGGTCCAGAACCCAGATGGTTTCACGCCCGGGTTCATAACTTTCTTCTTCGCCTAAAACGCCGTGTTCCGGAAAATTTTCTTTAACTTGATCGATAACCAGCTTATTTATAGTGGTGTCCGCAATGGTAAGCGGCGTGTTATCTTCTTTCCAGGAGTGGCCGATGTCTTCGGCGCGGAAATAACGTTTCATAATGCCGCCGGCCTCGAGCGCCAAGACTTTGGCAAAGGCCAGCTCTTTGGCATAGCTCATGTCATTAGCTCTTCGGGGATGTCGAAGTTGACGTGCGTGGCAGAGACATCGTCGAGATCTTCGAGCGCATCCATCATGCGCATGATTTTGCCGGCCGTAGCCGGATCGGCAACTTCGACTGTGTTGTTGGGCACGTAGGTCAATTCGGCTTCGGCAATCTCCAGACCGCCGCCGGCCAGAGCGTCGCGAACTTTGGCCAGGTCTTTGGGATCGGTGTAAATGAGCGATTCGCCGTCTTCCTCTTGCACATCGTCGGCGCCAGCTTCCAGGGCCTGCATGAGCACGTCGTCGCCGGCCGCCTTAACGCGGATCATCCCCTTGCGGTCGAACTGGAAGGCCACGGCGCCCTTTTCGGCGACACTGCCGCCGTGCTTGCTGAAGGCCAGTTTGACGTCGGGATAGGTGCGGTTTGTGTTGTCGGTGGCGCATTCCACCAGCACGGCCACGCCGCCCGGGCCGTAGCCCTCGTACATGACTTCTTGTAGTTGGGCGGCGCCCTTGTCTTTGATGCGGTCGATACTGCGCTGGATGTTGGCCGAGGGCATGTTAGCGGCCTTGGCGCGGTCGATGGCCAGGCGCAGGGAAAAGTTGGTTTCGGGATCGGCGCCGCCGCGGGCGGCGATGGCGATGGCGTTGCCCAGCTTGGTAAAGACGGCGCCGCGGGCCGCATCTTTGGCGCCCTTCTGCCTTTTAATCGTTGACCATTTGCTGTGACCCGACATTTGTATCTGTTATTATACTCCTTTCCGGGCGCTTTTTGTACCACAGCACGGCCGTCAGAAAGATCACACAGCTGTAAAGCGCCAGCATTTGGGCCAGCGATAAACCGATCCCCTCCACGAATACGCGCGGCAGTCCGGCCAAAAGGTGCGCCATATCGATCATATAATTCAACAAGATGACGGCCGGCCATGCCAACCAGCCGGCTACTGCGGGAATTAACATCCCAGCCAGTCCGGCGATAACGCTAAGCAACATGGCTAACGGGATCAGTGTGACCACCAGCACGTTGGCCAGCAGGCCAACCCGAGACATCTGTCCGAATATGTACAGCACAAATGGCAGGCTCATTAACTCGGCGCAGATACTCTCTAACGCCACGCCGCCTATCAGCGTGCCGTGCCAGCGATGTGGCCAGCGGGCCTGCACCAGCGGCGCCAGCACCATGACGCCGAAAAAGGCCAGGAAACTCAGGTACCAACTAAGGTCGCTCCACAAATAAACCGGATTAGCCCAGGCCGTTATGGCCGCCGCCATAGTTATTAAAGTTAGCGGCTTAAAGCTTCGGCCATAGTAACTTGTGAAGATACTTAACAAGCTAACTATTGCCGCCCGGACTATCGAAGCGCTGGCCCCGGCTAATAGTAAAAAGACAGCTATCAGCCCCAAAGACAAGAAAGTCGACAGACGTTTAGAGCGCTTGGCCAACAGCTTACGACTGGCCTGTAGAATTATGGTCAGGTTGTAGCCCGACACGGCAATGATGTGCGTCAACCCCACCATTAGCAGATCCTGCTTGACCTCGGCCGGCAGGGTCGCTCTCTGCCCTACCAACAATCCCATAGCGAACGGCGCCAGCGGTTCGGGCAAGGCAGTTTGCATTCCGGCCGTAAAGCGTTGCCGGATTTGAGCTACCGGTGTCGGGTGATGCGCGGTAACGATAATTTTGGCAAAGCTTATCCGCCCTTGGTACGGCCCGTAGCCCGGATATAATTTGCCGCTCGCCACTATGTCATCACCCTGAAAAATGGCGTTGGTGCCAAAGCCGCTGAGTTGAATCTTGCCAGTCAAGCTTAGGCCATCTACTAAGACAATGTCATTGGCATCAAATGTAAGCTGGCTATTTTTACCGTAAATTGCATCATTCATAGCCCGTGCCCGGATTGTCATCGCTTTGTAATAAAACGGTTCATAAACCGCCAGTCGGTTAATGTAAATTCCGCCCCGCCACCAGCCGCACGCTAAACCGAAGATCAATAAAAGCACCAAAGCCGTTAGCTGATTCCGCCTAAGCGTCAACATCAGGAACGGCAAACAAGCCCAAACTGCCATAACGCCGGGCCCGGGACTGGCTCGGGCCAGCCCTAATCCGGCCAGCAAGCCCAGACATAGCATCAGCCATAGCGTGCCACGCCTGAAGCGATGCCGCAAAAGTCCTGTCATACTTGGCATTCTATAAACCGGGTTAGCGCCAGTCACACAATTTAATTTTTATTTAAGTATTTTTATGCTTAAATGCGTCTTATGAACATGAATACCCTGCTGGATCCGGTATTACGTCCTGTAGTCCGAACGGCCGAGGAGATTGCGATTCGTGGTTGGGCGGCAAGCAAGATACTACTTCTAGGCGTAGAAAATCAAGATACAACACCGGCGCGGGAGCCGGACTACATAATAAATGATGTGGAATTAATTGATATCACCGATGGCAAGATTAAGATGCATGATGTTAGACAAGGGCCAGTAACAGGTGATTTTTCTACTGAAGATATGATTATTATTGGCAACGACGCGAACAATGAAACGGTAACCGAATTCGCGGCCTAGTTTGATAAATTTTGGAGGGCCCACCGGGGCTCGAACCCGGGACACGCGGCTTAAAAGGCCGCTGCTCTACCAGCTGAGCTATGGGCCCACGTCTGCGGGCAGTAATGCAAACTTTAGCAAATTACCCCTGTTTTGGCAATTAGGACTTGTGTTTGCCGTATTTGCGATGGCCGCTTTTGGGACGCTGTAGCCAGAGTACTAGCAGGCAGACCAGGGCGGTGTGGCCGACAATCAGGTTCTGGGCGCTTTGCAGGTGGGACCACAGCCCCGAATCAACTATATTATGGCCGAGCCCCGGCGGCAGTAATGGCACTACCAGCAATGTTCCCAACAGGCCGACACCGGCCGAGGGAAAGATGTTTAACAGCAGGCGCCACTTGCCCTTCACGCCGTGAATCATAAACAGAGCCGTTAGCAGTACCGGCAACAGCAATAGAATAATCTTTAAGTTGTCGTTGCCATTGTCAAAACCGTTTGGAACACGGGCCGAGAAAAGCTGGAAGAATGAATTGGCATCCGGCGCCACGAACTGCACCAGCACGTCACCAAGGCAGAGGCTCAGGAAAACCAGCGTGGCGTTGATTCTGAAAAATATAAGCGTGGCGGCCGGAACCAGCACCATGGCGCCTAGAATAACATCGGGACTCATAGCCTCATACTAGCTAATTGCTTATGGTAATTCAAAAGTATTTTTGATGGCGGCGATGGCCGAGCGGCCTTTGGAGTTAAGGTCGCCGTTTTTAGCCATCGTTTTGCCGTATTTTATAACCTTGAGGACGCGGCGCCCTCTTTCCACGCTGTCACCCATGGCGTGCCGCGACATAATCAGCATGGTGTCTTCGCCATTGAGCGATTCCAGGCCAAAGCCTTCTTTAACAAACTTCACCTTTTTACCCGACTGCTTATAAACCCCGGGCCGTATGTAATGCTTAAGTTTCAGGTCGTCGTCAATTGGGTTGTTGATAACCATTAAAGAAACCGGCTTTTTATACTTGGTGCTACTGGGCAAAGCCTCCGTGTCGGTAACGTGATAGTCAAAGTTGCCCAGCTCCAAGGCGTGTAACAGCATGAATGGAATCTTGCCGTTCTGCAGTTGCATGTCGCTGATGAT
>CAYUNY010000044.1:0-6113 GCA_964446315.1 uncultured Candidatus Saccharibacteria bacterium | reverse complement strand
TGCATCGTCACGGCTACAAAGGCAGGAAACTACACCGCGAACGCGACCAGCGCAATGCTCTTATCAAGAGCCTGGCCGATTCGTTGGTTAAGTACGAGTCCATCGAGACCACCCTGCCTAAAGCCAAAGAAGTCGTGCCTTACATGGAAAAACTGATCACCAAGGCCAAAAAGGGCGACCTGCACAACCGCCGCCAGGTATTGAGCGGCCTGCAAACTATTACCAGCGCCCACAAACTCGTTGACGAAATCGCGCCTAAGCTCAAAGGCCGTGACAGCGGCCACCTGCGCATTGAAAAAACAACCTTGCGCCGCGGCGACAACGCCCAGCTGGCCCGCGTCAGCTTTGTTGACGATCTTAAGGCCGCACCCGTTGCTAAGCCAGCCGCTACAGTTTCACCGGCTCCTAAAACAGTCGCCGATAAAACCGTACCAGCTGCTAAAAAGCCGGTAGCCAAGAAGCCGGTAGCCAAAAAGGCTCCCGCCAAGAAACCCGTTGCTAAGAAAGAGGCCAAGTAATGAAGACTTACAGCGCCAAGCCGACCGATGTTAACCGCCAGTGGTACGTTATTGATGCCGGCGAGGCGCCTTTGGGCCGTCTGGCCACCCGCATCGCTACCCTGCTGACTGGAAAGGGCAAGCCGCAGTTCACCAAGCACATAGATTGCGGCGACTTCGTTATTGTTATCAACGCCGCCAACACCGTCGCCACCGGCGATAAGCTCAACAAGAAGATCTACTACCGCCACAGCGGTTTCCCGGGCGGTATCAAGCAGGCCACCTTGGCCGAGAAGATGGAAAAGGACCCGACTTTTGCCATTACCAACGCTGTTCGCGGCATGTTACCTGTCAATAAACTGCGCGACGACCGCCTGAACCGCCTAAAAGTCTACGCTGGTACCGAGCACCAGCACACCGCCCAAAAACCGACCGTTATCTCAATAAAGGATGTTAAATAATGGCTACAAAGAATAACTACTACTACGCTTTGGGCCGCCGCAAAAGCGCCACCGCCCGCGTGCGCCTCAGCAATGGCAAAGGCGCCATCACGATTAACGGCAAACCGGCCGAAGAATACCTTGCCGCCAGCAAGTATCTGTTAACCAAACTACAAGAGCCTTTCCGCATCCTCGACCTCCTCGAAAAATACGACGTTAGCGCCGTTGTTTCCGGCGGCGGCCACGACGGCCAGGCCGAAGCCATCCGCCTGGGCATCAGTAAAGCCCTGGTAGTCATGAACGAAGACCTCAAGAGCACCCTTAAGCGCGCCGACCTGCTCGGTCGCGACTCCCGCGAAAAGGAACGCAAAAAGTTCGGCCTCAAGGGCGCCCGCAAGCAACGCCAGTTCACCAAACGCTAACTTCTTATTTGACACTCCCTAGTCCAAGGTGTATATTAACGCGCATGTCTAGTGTGACACGCAACCAGTATTGGTTTTACTTTACCGACTGCCAAGGCGGTGAGTTCTGCGTGTCTGCATAAAATAAGACAACCAAGCAAAGCCAACCGCCGCAAAAGGCGGTTTTTTAATTTAATAAGGAGAAGAAAATGGTAGTCCACGAAAAAACAACATCAAGAAAACTTGTCAAAACCCCGCTTGAGCGCATGATGGAAATGCGCGAGCAAATAAGCAAGCGAGGCGTGCGAGTCTTGGCCATTTTGCCGGGGCAGTCCGAGCGGCTGGGCGAACAGCTTGGCATCGAAGAAACAGTAGTCTGCCAGACGGTAGAAGAACAACGAGCTATGGCCTCCTCTTTGAGGAAGGGTCGAGTCGTGGCAAGCGCAATAGAAATCCAACAGCCGGATGGCGCGATGCCCGAAAAAATAATTAACGGGCAAAACATGAGGGCGTTAGACTACGTGCACAGCTTGGACCACAGCGCTAGACTGGGTCGCGTTGACGTTACGACTGCCCTTGGCACATCCGCCTTGGCTATAGTTTCTGAGCTGCCCCGCGACCCGCTACTAAGAGACGTAATCCGGGAAGGCGCCGACCCAACGGCCATGATGATCGCGCGGCCGTACGAGGTGGCCGCTTAAACATTTCACTTCAGCCGAACATCGAATATACTAAAGAGAATACAATATGAGCAAACCCGTAATTCTGACCGGCCTGAGGGCCAACAACGATCTCCATATAGGCAACTATTTAGGAGCTCTGTTGCCTATGGTCGATTTAGCCCGACAGAAGGGCGGGGAATACCAGGTTAACCTGTTCATTCCTGACTTGCACAGCTTCACGACGCCGATTGATCACAATCAGTTACAGGCCGGGATTATGAATAATCTGAGAGTGTTTGCGGCCGCCGGCCTGCCGCTGGATAACCCCGACGTTCATATATATAGGCAAAGCTACGTACCAGCCCATTCCGAACTGACTTGGATCCTCGACTGTTTCACCGGCCTGGGCGAAATGAGCCGCATGACCCAGTTTAAGGATAAATCGGGCACACTAAACGATGACCGAGTTAGTCTCGGCCTGTTTAACTACCCGGTGTTGATGGCGGCCGACATTCTTCTATATGGCGCCGAGTATGTTCCGGTCGGCGACGACCAGACCCAGCACCTGGAGTTTACGCGCGATATTGCCGAACGGCTGAATGCCAAGTTCGGTGATCTGTTCGTAGTGCCTAAACCGGTTAAGGAACAACATGAATTCTTTGGCAAAGACCAGGGCCTGCGCATAAAAGACCTGGCCGACCCGGCCAAAAAAATGAGCAAGTCCGCTGATTCAGACAAAGGCGTGATTTTTATGACCGATACACCCGATGCGGCACGCCAGAAAATTATGTCGGCCACAACCGACAGCGTCGGCAAAGTTAATTATGATTATGAAAAACAAGCGGGCATAGCCAATTTGCTGGATATTTTGAAATTACTGGGCGGTAATTCCGATGAATTCATTGGCCAGGAGCAGTATGGGCCGCTAAAAACCGCCGTGGCCGACGTGGTGGCTAAATTCCTGACCGACTTTCAGAGTGATCTGGTAAAGGTTGACGAGCAGGCAATCCTTAACAAGTTAAGTGATTCCGAAAAACAGATGAACGAGCAGGCCAACGCGATGCTTTTGAAGGTTCAACAAGCCGTCGGCCTGAGAGCTTAAATGAGCAACATCGAAATCAGCCGGGCCGAACGGCTCGACCAGTATGTTATCAGGCAGATGCCTTCTTTAAGCCGCAGTTACGCCACCAAACTCATCAACCAAGGCAGTGTGGTGGTTAACGGCGAACCACAGTTGAAAGCCGGCCATAAAGTTCGCGCGACCGATAAGGTGACCATTGATTACGACGAAGACAAAGAACTAACGATTGAAGACATCGAACTGCCGGTTTTATATGAAGATGACGACTGTGTTGTGATTGACAAGCCTCTTGGCGTACTAACGCACAGCAAAGGGCCATTTAACCCCGAGCCGACGGCTGAATCATGGCTCAGGAGCCGCCTGAAAGCCAAGGCGATGGACGGCGAGCGGGCAGGCATCGTGCACCGGCTCGACCGGGCCACCAGCGGCGTCATGATACTAGCCAAGACCCCGTCAGCCCTGAGCTGGCTCCAGAAGCAGTTCTCACAACGCAAGGTTAAAAAGACCTATGTGGCGGTGGTGGAGGGTACGCTCAAAGACCCCGAAGCCATCATCGACATGCCCATCGAGCGCAACCCCAAACACCCGCAGACCTTTAGAGTAGGCAGTAATGGCAAGTCGGCCGTCACGGCTTACAGGGTGGTTAAAGCGAATGACCGCTTTAGCTTGGTAGAATTACGGCCGACCACTGGCCGTACCCACCAACTACGCGTTCACCTGGCCCACCTGAACCATCCCATTGTAGGCGACACTTTTTATGGCGGTTCGGCGGCCGACCGGCTATTCCTACACGCTCTGAGCCTGGAAGTAACTCTGCCCAACAAGGAAAGACGCACTTTCGAGGTAGCTATGCTGCCGGAATTCAAGGAGTTGCTTAAATGATGGCGGATCTGGTAGTTAACCCCTTAACCGTCAAGCAGTTGGAAAACTTTTCTAAGGCGCCGGCCCATGCCTTAATGCTGGTCGGACCGACCGGCAGTGGCAAACTGGCCTTGGCCACGCGCTTGGCGGAAAACCTGCTCGAACTACCGTCGAACTCCTTCGCGACGCACCCTTACGGTCTGATTATAAGGCCCGAAGCGGACAAAAAATCCATAACTATCGACGCGGTAAGGCAGATGGAGCAATTCTTATCGCTTAAAGTGCCGGTTAAAACGGCTAACAGCCGCGTTATTATCATCGAGGATGCCCATCTGCTCGGCACGGAAGCGCAGAACGCCCTTTTAAAGACGCTTGAAGAGCCGCCGGAGGGCACACTGCTTATCCTGACCGTAAGTCACGAGCAGGCCTTACTGCCGACCATCCGTTCGCGCGCGGCCACGATCCAGGTGAATCGTACCGAACGCGGCCAGCTAGAAACCCATTTTGCAAAGCAGGACCACACTGCTAAATCTGTCGGTCAGGCTTATGCTATCAGCGGCGGCTTGCCCGGTTTAATGAACGCCCTTTTAACCGACGAAGAACACCCCCTCAAGGAGGCTACGGAATGGGCCCGGCGCCTGCTCAGCCAGTCGGCTTATGAACGCCTGGCGAACGTCGACGAACTGGCAAAACAGCGCCAATTAGCCATCAACGTGGCTTTCATATTACAGCAAATGGCTCGCGTTAGCCTGCAAACTGCCACCGGCCCGGCGGCCAAAAAATGGCAGAAAATATTGGAGGCCGGCTACTCAGCCGCCGAGGCTTTAAACGCCAGCGTCCAACCCAAATTAGCCCTTACCGAGCTCATGCTCAACCTCTGATAGATGTGTTACAATATTCACAACCTATGTACGAATTACTAATCGTAGCCGGCTTTGGTGTACTGGCTTTCAGAAACCTGCAAATCCACGACGACGAGTTCGCTGACGTGTCCCGCAAAGTCGGTGACCGCCTCGGCAAATTATGGGATATCGCCCACCAGGGCATGCGCGAAAACCGTTTTCTAAGAGCCGAAAAGGCCCTGCTAACCATCCTTAAAATCGACGAAAAAAACGCACCCGCCTATAACCGGCTGGGCATTCTCTACGCCAAGCAAAAAGAATACCGCGACGCCATAGACTGCTTTGAGATCGCCTCGTCCATCGAATCAACACCCTCAAGCCTGCATAACCTGGGGCTTATTTATTACGAGACCGAAAACTACGAAAAGGCCGCCGTAGCCTTTGAGCAAGCTCTTAAATTAGAGGATAACCTGGCCGCCCGCCACGTGGCTTACGCTAAAGTTCAGGAAAAGCTTGGCAACGATAAAATGATGTTCCAGGAGCTCGAAATAGCCGCCGAGCTGGAGCCCAACCGCGAAACCTACATGTTGCTCCACAAAGCCTACACCAGCCACGATATGGCCGCCGAAGCCGACCTGATAGCAGATAAGATCAAGCGCCTGAAACCAAAGAGCCGCGCCAAGCGCATCCTACGGCCCCGCCGCGTCGTTTAGCGCGGGTGGCGCTTGTGCCGGTGGCTGAAGGCCATATGGGCCACGGCGCCAATTGCCAATAGAATCATTGTTTCGTAAACGATTACCCCCGGCAGTTCCGGAAGCCCGGTCAGGTCAAGCGAAAACACCAGGAGTATACTACCTACGAAAACAAGCACGTCAATAAACGAGTGCTCCCCGCGCACCAACCGTCTCACACGTTGCATGAACTCCTTCATGGTTATTTAATAACATTTTGGGCAAGCTTTGTCTGTGACAAATCGCATAGTACGACCGTCTCGGGTCCGCCTAAGCCTGGTTTTTCCAGCGTTCCAACTGGGGTAATTGGTTCTTAGCGATTCTTTTGGCCATGAAGCCCGGGAAGTGCATGTCGCGCATGGCTTTAATACAGATGGCCTGCATCTCTTCCAATGTGATGTTGGGGTCTATGAACGCGCCGTCTTTGTAGCATAGGTTGCAATACTTTTGCGATAACGAACCGTCGGCTTCGGTCCCCTTAATATCGTCCTTCAGCGGCCGTCCGCAGCTCTGGCACATTTGCTTAGCCATATTAGTTCCTTGAAATTTGGTGCAGGGAGCAGGATTCGAACCTGCGAAGGCGAAGCCAGCAGATTTA
>CAYUNY010000043.1:0-6142 GCA_964446315.1 uncultured Candidatus Saccharibacteria bacterium | reverse complement strand
AAACGAATAATTGTGCGACGTGGGTTTCGTGTACCGAGCTGGCTAATGAACTACCCCGGCACAGAACGTCGTAAGTTGTTTTGCGGGCCTTTTCTTTTGGCAGGCCCAAGCCGCTGGTGGTGTTGCCCTGCGGGTCGAGGTCTACCAGCAAGACCGACTGTTTGTCGGCCGCCAGCTGGGCGGCTACGTTTATAGCCGTCGTGGTTTTGCCGACGCCGCCCTTTTGGTTTACAACCGCGATTATTCTTTGTGTCATAAGCGCTTTCCGATGGCTTCAGTATAACATGCCATTAAAAAAGCCCCCCTGACGATTGGCCAGGGGGACTTTTCGGTTTTTTGTTTGAGATTTTAACCACTGTTTGTTGGTTAGGACCAGGCCTCACACAAGCTCCGATCCTGTATATCTAGTATGGCCCGGCTAACAGGTAGATTCAAGCGCTTTTGAATAAAAATAATATCCAATATAGATGCTTAAAAAGGCTACAATTTAAGTTGATAATCGTTGTAAATTTTCTTACAATGACCGATTCATACCAGAGAAGAGACCGTTTCTATCCCTTAACGCTTGGGCGTATAACGCTAATGCTGTTGTAAGAAAAATAACTGGCAAAAAACCGCCGCCAACTTATCCACAGCGGTATTTAAGCTATTTTGGTGATCTTAATAATGGTCTGGTGCTGGCGGTGGCCGCGCACTTTGTGAACCCGTTTTTTCGCCTTGTAGCGAATGGATGTGACCTTGTCTGCCTGGACATCGGCCTCGAGAATTTCGGCGGTTACTTTGGCTTTGTCGACACTAGGTGCGCCGACCTGTACATTTTCGCCGTCAATTACCAACAGCGGCTCGAAACTGATCTTGTCGCTATCACTTTTTAGCAACTCGACCTTAACAATCTCGCCTTCGCTGACGACATACTGTTTACCACCGGTAGTGATGACTGCCTTTTTCATAAATACGTTTATAGAGCATACCAAAAAGGCCCGCCCCTGTAAAGAGCGCTAGGCCTTTGTCAGGCTGATGGTCAGCGGCATGCCCTCGACTTTGACTTCGGTGCTAAAGCTGGCACTGCCGGCGTGTTTGAGCAAGCTGGCCAGTGTTTCGTCTTTAATCAAATCGGTCAGGCTCTTGTCGTCGAGCATTTTCTTCAGGTCTTTACCGGTGGTTTCAAGAATCAGGTGAATGCGGTCGTCGACCTGCAGGCCGGCCTGCTTGCGGGCCTGCTGGACGTTGCGGACCACCTCGCGCATCAGGCCTTCCTGCTTGAGACCAGGCGTAATGTGAGTATCTATGAGGGGTTGGGTCAGGGTGCTGTCGTCGGTCGTTTCGATCGCTTTGACGTTCAATTCTTCCAGGACGATCTCTTCGTACTTCTTCAGAACGGCGGCGTCTTCGGCTTTGGCGTTGAGTTTTGATAGGGGTTGGCGCACTTTGATGCCGGCGGCGGCGCGTTGGGCCAGCCCGTCGGCGATGACTTCCCTGACTTTGCCCATTTCGTCGACCAGCGTGTCATTGACATGGCCGGTTTCGGGCCAGTCCAGCAGGTGCACCGACTCGCCGCCGGTGAGCTTGCGGTAGAGCTCCTCGCTCATGAACGGCGTGAAAGGCGCCATAATTACGCTCAGGCGCGTTAAAACGTAGTGGAGCGTCTTGTACGCCTGTTGCTTATCCGGGCCGGCTCCGGCCTTCCAGAAGCGCTTGCGGCTACGCCGGACGTACCAGTTGCTGGCGTCGTCTATGAACGGCAGGATGGGCTTGAGGGCGTTCGGCAGGTCGTATTGGTCCATGTGGCGCTCGATTTCCTGCCCCAGTTGGTGGACGCGGCTGATAATCCAAAGGTCAAGCGGGTTTTCCAGCCCCGGCGTTGGATCTTCCAGCTGGCCGTCCCATTCCCAATTATCGACATCAGCGTAGAGCGTGAAAAAGTCGTACATATTCCAGGCCATGGCCAATTTACGTGACACGTCGGCCACGTCTTTATCTTGCAGGGCGAAATCCTCACCGTTTAACACCGGTGAGTGCAGTAGTAGGAAGCGATAGGCGTCGGCGCCGTATTTGTCGACCAGCTCGATCGGATCGGTGTAATTGCCGTAGCTTTTGCTCATTTTGCGGCCGTCGTTACCGGCCAGCGTGCCCGTGACGATAACATTATTGAAGCTGTGTTTGCCCCAAAGCCCGACCGACACGGCGTGCAGGTAGTAGAACCAGGCCCGCACTTGGCCAACGTATTCAACGATAAAATCGGCCGGAAAATTCTGCTCGAACTTCTCGCTATTTTCGAACGGATAGTGGAACTGGGCGAATGGCATACTGCCGCTTTCGAACCAGGAGTCCATGACCTTATCGATTCTTTTGTATTCGATTCCATCTATTGTGAAGGTTACATCATCTACCCATGGGCGGTGGTAATCTTCCAGTTCCACCCCTGATAGTTCTTTTAGCTCGGCGTAACTGCCAACGACTTTAACATGCTCCGTGCCGGCTTTGTCCCTGCCTTTCCAGACCGGCATGGCCGTTGCCCAGAAGCGGTCGCGGCTGATGTTCCAGTCTGGCGCCGACTCGACAGTCTTAGCGAAGCGACCCTGTTTAATGTGCTTTGGAAACCAGTTTATAGGCCCGTTCTGCTCCAGCATTTCCTGCCGTTGGTTGTTGACGTCGAGGAACCAACTGGGGTGAGCCCGGTACATCAGCTTGGTGCCACAACGGTGGCAATGCGGGTAAGTATGCCGGATGTAGTCCACCTTCCAGATCACCCCCCGCTCGTGCAACTCCTTGGCTATCGGCTTGTTGGCCTCCCAAACGTACTGGCCCTTCCAGTCGCCCTCGGTGTAAAAGCCGTTGTCGTCGATGTTCTGGACCACCGGAAAGTCGTTGGCTTTGGCCAGTTCATAGTCTTCTTCACCGTAAGCCGGCGCCAGGTGGACCACGCCGGTGCCCTCTTCAGTCGTCACATAGTCGGCGGCCCAGACCTTGTGGGCATTTTCACCACGATCTTCAAAAAGCGGCTCGTATTGCTTGCCCACCAGCTTTTCACCCCTGTAAGTTTGCTTTATTGTGTACGGCACAACGTTGTGCTTTTCGTCAGTCAGCACGGTTTCCAATAGGTCTTTAGCCAGGATCAGGGTTTCGCCGCCGACTTCGACCTCGGCGTATTCAACGTCGCTATTAACCGCCGCCGCCGTGTTGGCCGGCAGTGTCCAGGGCGTGGTCGTCCAGGCCAGCAGTGAGGCGTCTTCGCCTTTCAGCTTCAGCTTCACGTAAACCGACGGGTCGGTGTCTTCCTGGTAGGAATTGTCCATGGCGACTTCGGCTTTGCTAAGCGGCGTGGCGTCGCGGGTGCAATACAGCAGTACTTTTTCGCCCTCATAGATCTTGCCGTTGTCATAAAGCTGTTTGAAAGCCCACCAAACCGACTCCATGTAGTCTTTGTCCATTGTTTTGTAGGCGCCTTTAAAGTCGACCCAGCGGCCGATCCGCGAGATGGTTTCTTCCCATTCGTTACCGGTCTGCACCATATTGGCCCGGCAGAAGTTAATGTAATCCTCTAGGCTAACCTTGGTGCCGATGTCGCGCCGGTCCTGGATGCCCAGTTTTTGCTCTGTGAAAACCTCGGCCGGCAAGCCGTGGCAGTCCCAGCCCCAGACCCGCTCCACGCGTTTGCCTTTCATGGCCTGGTAGCGCGGCACGGCGTCTTTAACGATACTGGAAAGCAGTGTGCCATGGTGTGGCACCCCTGTTATAAAGGGCGGACCGTCGTAAAAGACATAGGCGTCGCCGGCCGCTCTCTGCTCGACCGACTTCTCGAACGTCTTGTTTTCCTGCCAGTATTTAACGAGCTCTTTCTCGTACTCGATTGGCGGCCGGCGGGTGCCCTTTTTAAACTTCATGTTGCTCCTTACAAATAAAAAAGTCCTCTTCTGCAGGAGCTCCTTTTTGGAACGGTACCATCCTGCTTTAGGACTTAATTGCGGCGGTGACGGGCCTCGGCCGGCGGGGTCTACTCAGTTGCTTAAACTTTTCTGCCCGCTCCTCGCGGTTGATAGCCGCTCAATCGGATTTACCAAATTGTAGTTTTAGTATAGAGGTTCCGGCGATAAATTTAAACCCCGGTTTACTTCATGCCGTAAGTTTCTATCCAGACGCTATTGAACCTGCCCTCTCCCGTACGGTCGTAGCCGTAAAGCATATCGGGGCCTTTGTTATCTTGATGGCTGATATAAATGCCAGCGTTGTCTAGAACCGGTTCCCGTTTATCGTTCAGCTCAAGACTTACATCTGCGCCGTAATGATCGCCGAGCTGGATTTTTACCGGGCTTAGGAAAACCTGCCCGTACTGGTTAGTGCTGGGAATGCCTACCCAGGCGCCATTTAAGCCCCGCTTGGGCTTATTTAAGATTACGGGGTAGCTATAATAATTGGGACGGGAACCGTTCACGCTAGGCACTTCGGTCTTGACCCTGCCGTTCAAAATACCCGTCACTGGCACTCCTTGAGAGGCGTTAGGGCCGTAGAGTTCCTGGGAAAGTTCAGATGCCAGCTGATCGGCCTGCCGGCGCCTCAGAACTTCTTGGGGCGAAGGCGCGGCGGCAGCGACGGTTTCCAGCAAGCTGGCGGCGCGGTCTTCCAGCCGCTGCATGGTTTTCTGGGCCAGCTTAGGGTTGGTGGAGCGGCTGGAATTTGCAATTACCGACTTGCCGTTCACATCGTATTCGGTGTAGTGGGCCACCACGCGTCGGCCAAGTACTACCGTGCCATCGGTGGCATCGGGAGTTTCTTTTTCGACTTTTTCGTGTGCCGCATTCCATTTGCCGTTTTCATCCCTGTAAAAACTGACCATTTCCAGCTCTTTAAGCGACGGGCGATACTGAGACGGCGCCAATTCTCGGTCGATCTTAACATTTATTTCGGTGATGTTGTCGAGTGTCAGGTTCGGTTTGGCGAGGTCGGCATTGGACGACAGACTTACTTGCGCCAAGAGGTTCTTGCCTATTTCCGAGCTGTTTGACATAAAGGTCGGCCCGCCCTTGCCGTGCTCAAGACGAGCCGCGGTATCGAGAGCTTGTTGTGCTAACTGGGTGAGGCTGGTTTGCGGCCGGGCATCCGCTTCGGCGGCGGGCACTTCAATAGGGCCGGCGGTTGCGGCGGTGGCTACTAAAATGGCAGCGGTTCGTTCCATTCCTCGTAACATAAGAATATAATTTATACTATCCTGTTAATTTAGTCAAGACTATGAAAAATTTTACAGGAGTTAGGCGCGGGTGTAGGCGACGACCTCGTCGATGAGGGGCATGCTGTCGCCGATCCAGCTCTTTTGCAGGTAGCCGTCATCCTGCAGGACTAACACCGCGGGGTGGGTCATAACATCGTACAGGCTGGCTGTGGCACTGCCGTCGCGGCTGTCGATATCGAGGACTTCCAGGCGGTGATCGGTGTGCCGGTCCTGGAAGTTATGGATGAACTCCTCGACTATGCGGGCGTATTCGGAAGCCGGACGGTAAAGAATAAGCACTTTCATGATAAATTCAGTTTAGCACATTCGTTTAACATCATGTATGGTGTCAGGAAAGCAAAAAGAGGGCCGCCCTGCCCTCTTTTATGCTTATGCTAACCGATTGGCGATTTAGCTACAGCCGGTGGTGCTACCACAGCTGGTGCAGACATAACAGCTGCCGCTGCGCTGGGTCTGGTTGCCGCAGTTGTAGCACATCGGCGCCGTGTCGTCTTTTTTGGCGGCTTTCGGCTTTGCGGCTTCAGGCGCCGGTTCCGGCGCGGGCTCGACAATAGCCTCGACCACCGGAACTTCGGCGGCTACCGGTGGTAAGACCGGTTCAGCCGGGGTGGTGTCGCTTAGCAGGCTGGTTTGGTCGTCTGGCATGTCGTCTATGGAAGCCATGCCGAGTTCCAGGCGGTCCTCGAAGTTCAGGTAGGTCATGGCCAGGCGGCGGAAGATGTAGTCCACCAGGCTGGAAGCCGTGCGGATCTCCGGGTCGTCGGTCATGCCCGACGGCGCGAACGACATGTTGGTCAGGCCGTGGACGTAACTCTTTAGGGGTACACCATACTGCAGTCCGTAGCTGACCGAAACGGCCAGGGCGTCCATGACGCCGGCCAGGGTACTGCCCTGCTTGGCGATCTTCATGAAGAC
>CAYUNY010000042.1:0-6210 GCA_964446315.1 uncultured Candidatus Saccharibacteria bacterium | reverse complement strand
TCCAGCCCATGCGCTGGGTGCCGAGGTTCAGGTTCTGGCTGTCTATGAAGGCGTAGGCTGTCGGTTTGCGGTTCTTGATTCGCATGCCTCCAGTTTAGCACTACTGGGCGAGGCCGGTGAAGGCGAAGTCGATGTTGCCCAGGTTGGCGCTAGAGCCGCTGACGGCGTCGGCGGCCATTGAAACCTGCAGCTTGTACTGCTGGGTCACCCCGGTGTCGAGATTGCTAAGCGAAATCGTTGTGCCACCGCCTGCGCTATTCATCAACGATTGCAGGCTGAAGCTTTGCGGGTTTTGGCCGCTGGCAACAGTCGTTAGGATGATGTTAACCTTGCTCAAATCGACATTGCTCGGATTGGTCGGTAGGCTGGTGACGGCCAGCTTAATGTTCAGCGGCGTGCCACCGCCGTTTTTTAGATAGAACGGGTAGCCGGTGGTCGGCACGGCCGAGCCGCCGGGCACAATGTTATTGAAGTCGAAGCCGATGTGCGAACCGCTAAAAGTCGTGCCATCGGTACTTAATTGCAGGTTGGCCGTGGCCGTGCTGATGGTGTTGCCGGTCAGACTGTTCTGCTGGCTTTGCAGCACGGCGTAGCCGATGCCGGCCATCATGATTACCAGCGACGCGGTAACGCCAACGAACTGCGGCCAGCGCGATTGCCGCTTGTATTCGCGCACCCGCCATTTAGATTTTCGCATGTCAGTACCTCCTATTTAGTGGCACCAGCATGCGACGGCAACCATAAAGACGTCAATTCTTTATGGCTCGATTTAAGATTTATTTAACTTTTAGCGGCGGGCGCGGGCCAGGATCTTCAAGCGTTTTTCGTCGGCCTGGTAGGGCTGGTTTTTGGCTCCTTCACTGTCGGCATGAAGATCCGCATTGGCATGTAAACCGATTTCGCCATCTAAGACGGACACCTTGAAGCGCTTGGCGTGTTCAGCTTCCGTTTCAGGATCCCATTCCAGTATTTCAGTGTTCTGCCGAGCGCCGACGTGAGATACAAAACGGTGCTGCAAACCGGCGTCGACGCGGTAGTCGCGACCACGCAGCGCACGCGGATGAATACCTGCTTCTTCAGCCGGAATGGTGATGCTGGTCATAACGGCGGCGGCAGTCTCGGCGTGCAATTCGCCAGGCTCGCTATCGCCATAGTTGGTGGGTGCCTCACCGCGTAAGCGGATACTCTCTGCCTTGGCTAGAGCCGGATCACCCGGGTTAACGACGTACTCCGTTGGCTGGCCATCGGGATTGGAAATGGCAAATTGGCGCACTTGCAAGCTACCACGCCGGGCGGTTGAGGCATAGCCGTCATTGCCGGCCGTGGTCCATGGATTGCGGCTGGTAAAGGTACGGCCCGGTCGGTTGCTCTTGGCCTTGTCTATAAAGCGTCCTTGCTTATTAACATCGGTAAAGTGACCGGCTACCTCGTGGGCCAGTACCCAACGTAAACCGTTGAAACGCTGGATATCGCTGGCACTGGGCTTTTTGGGTAACTGCAGCTCGACCAAGCCGATTAAAGGTATGGCCACGCCCAGAATGTTCTCGTGGTACTGCTCGTCAATGCCCAGGCCAATACGATCGGGACGCTGTGCGCCGGTATGCTCTGCCGGCAAGACGGCGATCGTATCAAGGCCTTCCGCCACATTGCCGGCTTGCAATAGAGTAATATCAAACATCAGGTTGGTGATCGCCTCGATGGTTGCTTCATCAAGCTCCGGCCGATCTATAAACAGAACGTTAATGCCGCGTCGTTTGCCATCTGCAGCCTTGTAGTCGTAGCGCAGCGCTTGGGTAATGCGCTCTTCCCTGTAAAGCGCCTGGTACTTGCGGGTTAACGACCAGGCATTATCGACTACCTCGCCATTAGGCTTTAGGGCTTGCTCGTATAGCTCAAGCCAAACCTTATCGATCGGCTCTTCGGTGATAGTCGGCGGCCGCAGGAACGGGTCCTGCTCGCGGCGGCGAAACCTGGGGATTGGCGGGATCAGAATCGGTATGAGCGTCAGGGGATGCTTCTTATCTTTGCGCGGCACTTCTTCTTCGTGAGATGGCGTGACGACCGTTTTGCCCGGCAGATCGATGGTTTCCTTAATTGTTACAGCGGCAGTGCTGACGCGCTGCGAGCCAATCAAGTTCCGGATCTCACTGCGCAGGCTCGGTGACATGGCCGGGTCGCGGTGGTTGTAGGCCGTAATGGCCGCCAAGACGCTATCGTACTGGCTTTCCTGAACGTCGGCCAGGAACTCGCCCAGCTGTTCGTGGCCCAAAACATGCTCGTGCGAGGTAGTCTGGATCGTCGGCAGCTTAACGCCCTCTTTTTGGGTTTCGTGTGTCACGCTCTGGCTGAAATTCTTAGCGCGCTCCAAGGATAATTGCCTGTTCTGCTCGTCGTGCCGGCCGACAGATTTTATGCCGTTAGCCGTCCATTCGTCAGAGGCGTTGCCGTCGATCACGATCTTGGTGATCCTGCCATCTTTACTGATAGCCTTGAGTTTACGAGCGAATTGGCGAGCCGACAAGCTGTCGTGTTCGGCCACGCCGCTGGGCTGTTCTCGGCCTGAAGTGTCGATGTCGAAGTTGCGTACTTCGGTAATTGTCTTTTGCCTCTGTGTCTTGCCGGGTACCGAACGCATCTTTGGGCCAATCATATTGGCAACGTCATCGGCCGTTTCGCCGATCTTACCGACAATGCTTTTGGCGTTTACCGCCACATTAGCCACCAGCAAGGCGGCGCCCGTGGCGATTAAGGCATTGCGCGGGCTTAGGCCTAAAAACCAGCCTTCACGCGTCCACTTAGCATGGGGCTGCTCATCACCCGGTTTGTACTTTTGGGCGACCTCGCCTTCGACGCCGTACATGCGGTCTACCAGGTATTGCGAGAACTCGTCTTGTGAACCGTCGTCGGGCTGGCCTTCAATATTGGCGTAAACGTTCTGAATCAGTCTGTCTTCGTCAATCCTGACCGGCTGGGTTATTTCTGGGGTGTCAGCTGCCACGTGAGGCCTCCTAAGAATTTATCCCACCCCTGTTTTCGATTATTTTACTACTTAACCTTCATTTAGTCAATTTGATACGAACTTCTTATACATATCGGGCAAAGCAATATTGAACTTTTCGCACAGTAATTTTACGTCATCGTAGTCTTTCTGCGTCGGTTCGTAGGCAGTGTGGAACTTAATGACATATTCGGGCGCAATGCAGTGAACAACTCGACCGCCGATCGCGCCCTCGCCGGTTAATGCTTGCGCGGGATATTCGATGCCATAGCTATGGTTGCCGTGTTCGTCAAAAGTATAGGCGTGCACGTCCACTTCCCGTCCGTCTTGATCGCGCAACACGAACATATAATCCGTGCTGTCGTTCCGCGCCAGCTCATTAAAACCTTTGGCTGCCAGTAACTTGCGCAGCTTGGGCACGTCCTTGTGCTGAACAGCAATGTCCAGGTCGTCATGGTCGCGAGTCTGCCTGCCCAGTAAGGCGTCCACGCCCCAACCGCCATCGACGCAAGCCGTTATGCCGCTACCTTCAAATAGTTCCAGTAAGTCCAGAACGTCAGACTGCTTCATTAGTTTAGTCATAAATTGAGCACTACGATTCCGCCAACTGCTAAGACCGCGCCGATTCTTTTGGCCATGCCGAGTTTTTTCTTATCGATGGCTATTTCCAGCCCGACCGCGAATAACGGCGAGAGGGATGAGATCGCAGCCGGTATGACGATGTTGCCAACCTTCCCCGCCCCCAGGTAAAGAATGCCTGCACCTCCGCCGAGTAGCGTGCTGGCGACCCAGATCGTCGGGTTGGATAGCGCGGCTTTCAGCGCATCGGCAGACGAACCCCGATAAACCACCGCCACGAAGGCCAGTGACATCACCAGGCCCGGTAGCTCCAGGGTGCACAGTATTGTCTGCCAAGCCAATTGTGTGACCAGCGGGTTGAGTAAGAAGAAGCCGACTCCCCATAACATCACCGCTAGAAGTGTGAGGATTGTCGCCCTGTGCTGGATCCTCAGAGGCACACCTTCTACGGTCTTCTCGTACGCCAACATCATAGCCCCTGCTACGATTATGACTACGGCCAGCACGGCGTGGCCGGCGAAGTGCTGACCTGAAATTACAAGCGCCAGTATCAAGGTGATTAACGGGTAGATGCTGCTGAGCGGCACAACGATTCCCACTGCGCCAAGCGTCAAAGCGCGCACAAAGATCGCGTAGCCACTGGCTATTAGTGCCGAACACAGCAGCAGTCGAGCTAGATGATGCCCCGGGAATATCACTTCACCGCCTGCCAGCGCCAGTCCTACGAACATTAGGCTGCCAACAAAGTTGACCATGAAATTTATCTGCCAAAAACTGAGCTTGGTCTTGCTGCGCGGAGTCAGCCAGTCGCCAGCCCCCCATGTGGCGGCGGTGAGGATACCACAGACAGTACCAATAACCGCTGTACTCATTCTATTTTAGTTGCTGTTTTAATTCGCCAATTTTGACGCGTTTTTGGTCGGTGGTATCGCGATTGCGAACAGTGACGGTGTCGTCGTCCAGGCTGTCGAAGTCAACGGTGACGCAATACGGTGTGCCAATCTCGTCCTGGCGGCGGTAGCGTTTGCCAATGTTGCCGTTGTCGTCCCACATGACATTGCCGAATTCTTTTTTGAGCGCGTCGTAAACTTCCCTGGCCTTTTTAACCAGTTCGGGTTTGTTCTTTAAGAGCGGCGAAACGGCCACTCGGTACGGGGCCAGTTCGGGTTTGAGCTTGAGGACAACGCGGGTTTCGCCGTTGATTTCTTCTTCGTTATAGGCATCCGTTAATACGGCCATGAGCATACGGCCGACGCCGACCGAGGACTCTATGACGTACGGCAAGAAGCGTTCCTTGCTTTCGTCGTCGAAGTACTGCAGGTCTTTGCCGCTGACGCGCTGGTGGTTGCCAAGGTCAAAGTCGGTGCGGTTGTGCGTGCCCCATAACTCCTTGAAACCCTGCGGGAACTTGTAATAAATGTCGTGGGCGGCGGCGGCATAGTGGGCGCGTTCGCCGTCATCGTGCTCGTGCCACTGCAGATTTTTTTCTTCGATTCCCAAGCGCTCAACCAGGAACTTCCAGGCAAAGTCGCGCCACTCTTCATAAGTCTTTTCCTGCTCGGCCGGTCGGATGAAGTACTGCATTTCCATCTGCTCCAGCTCGCGGACGCGGAAAACGAAGTCGCGCGGGCTAATCTCGTTACGGAAAGCCTTACCGATTTGGGCGACGCCAAACGGCAGCTTGGCGCGCATGGTTTCGCGAACGTTTTCATAGTTGGTGAACATCGGGCCGGCGGTTTCCGGGCGCAGGTAGGCCGTGCTTTCGCTGTCTTCGACCGGTCCTACATACGTTTTCATCATCATGTTAAAAGTGCGAACCGGACCCAGCGGATTACCATCGGGCGACTTCTTGCCTTTGAGAAGCTTGGTTAATTCTTCGAGGTCATTGCTATCGACGCCAGCCAGGTGGTCGGCGCGGTAGCGCTTGTGGGTGACGATGTCTTCGACCAACGGATCGGTGAAGCCGGCGACGTGGCCGCTGGCCTCCCAAAGCTTGGGGTTCTGAATAATGGCGCTATCAACACCGAAAATATTGTCGTGCTCGCGCACCATGGCCTTCCACCACTCCTGCTTGAGGTTGTTGACGAGTTCGACGCCCAGCGGGCCGTAATCGTAGAAGCCGGCCAGGCCGCCGTAGATCTCGCTGGCCTGGAACACGAAGCCACGGCGCTTGGCCAGGCTGACGATGTCTTCTAGTTTTGTGTCGCTCATAATATAACCGGAATTATACCCGAATGTGAGAAGTGAGCATAGTGCGCATTAGGGGTTGGATGTCGGGCAGCAGCGCGTTGAGGCCGTCGACCTTATTAAGGGTTTTGGGCGGGTTGTGGCTGAACAGCAGGCGCAGACCTTTGATGTGGTCGGCTTTCAGGCGGCCGTTCAGTGTGGGGGTGAAAGCCATGACTTCGAAGTCGAAGCTGTACTTGGTTTTGGCGTCGAGTTCTTTACCGCTAGTGTCGGTTAGTAAGTTTGGGTGATGGCCGGCCTGTTTGAGCAGCTGGGCCTGAAACCAGGTAAGTATCAGGTCGTTGCTAATGGTCGCGTCGTTAAGGGCTTCGAAGGCCGCCCGTAAGAGTGCGAAGTATTCGGGTTCGGGGTGGTCCTCGGTGGTTTTGTTGGTCATTTTGATCAGT
>CAYUNY010000041.1:0-6214 GCA_964446315.1 uncultured Candidatus Saccharibacteria bacterium | reverse complement strand
AGATATCGCGCACTGAAAAGTAGGCGATGATAACACCCGGAATCAGAACGGCAAAGCGCTTGCCGAGCAGGAACATGTACTCAATCATTTAAGTATTTATATCATACAGTCGTGGTACAATTTTAGCTAAGTATGGAACCGAAAACAGAGCCTAAAACCGCCGCTAGCCCTGCTATGGACGTGGTGACCGCGCCCCCGCCCGACGCCGAAGAGAAAGCTTCTAAGGCCGAGTCGGTTAAGCATGACTCTGCACCTGCCAAAAAAGCCCCGAAACCTAAGGCGGCCGGCAAGCCGCGCGACGGCAGTGTTACGGCGGCCATTTTTGCTACCGTGATTATCGTGCTCGGGCTGGCCGCGCTGGCGGTCTTCGCCTATCTCAAGCAAACCGGCAAAATTTAGAAATGTTAAATGAACCAGGCGCTATCGGTGTTATTCCGACCGATACGGTTTACGGCCTGGTGGCGCGGGCCGCTGATAAAGAGGCGGTAGCCCGACTTTACGCGCTAAAAAGCCGCGAAAACAAACCCGGCACGCTGATCGCGGCCAATATCGAACAGCTCGAAGAGCTTGGCTTAAAGCATCGCTATCTTAAAGCTGTCGAGCAGTTCTGGCCCGGCGCCGTCAGTGTTATTATTCCGGCCGCTGATCCGGCACTGGCCTACCTGCATCAGGGCAAAATGAGCCTGGCTGTTAGGATTCCGGCCGATAAAAAGCTCAATAAACTACTGCAACAAACCGGGCCACTGCTGACCAGCAGTGCCAACCCGCCGGGCAAGCCAGAGGCCGGCACGATCGAAGAAGCCAAAAAGTACTTTGGCGACAAGGTGGACTTTTACGAAGACGGCGGCGACCTTTCCGACCGGCAACCCTCAACCGTTATTAGAATCATCGACGACGCCATCGAAGTACTGCGCCAGGGGGCGGCCAAGATCGACGGGGTATAATAAAAACCATGACTTTGGACGAGTATCAAAAGCAGGCCCTGACCACCGTTATTAAGAGCGACAGCGAGTTCCGCGACCTTTTGCACTGGGTGCTCGGAATCAACGGCGAGGCCGGCGAAATCGCTGAAAAAGTTAAGAAGATCATCCGCGATAAACAAGGCGAAGTTTCCAAGGCCGACAAAGCCGAGATGGCCAGGGAAGTCGGCGATGTTCTCTGGTATTTGGCCGTTTTTGCCCACCATTTAGGCGTTTCGTTCGAAGACGTCGCCAAGCAGAATCTAGATAAACTACAAAGCCGCAAGAAGCGCGGCGTTCTCGGCGGCTCAGGCGACAACCGCTAAGACGTGAATTCGGCGCGGAGCCAGTCGTCGAGGCTGTTGCCGCCACCCCCGGCCATGCAGACGACCATATCGCCGTCTTTTAGATGTTTTTGGATAGCTTCTTTAAGCTTAGAGTCGCGTTTCATCGGTACGGCAATTGACGGGTCGCTGAGATGCGAGATCAGTTCCTCAGGCGGGATTACGCGTTGCGAGGAGTCTTCGCGCGCCAGGTAGCTGGGCAACCAGTAGAGGTTGGTAGCGCCCTCGAAAACATCTTTGTAATCATCCATCATGTGGTGCTGGCGACGGTTGGTCAGCGGTTCGTAAACGACCACCAGCTTGCGGCCGGCGTCGGTGGCCAGTTCCTGGGCGGCGCTCATGGCGCCACGGATTTTCTCGGGCGTGTGGGCGTAATCGCTGTAGAGGCCGGGCACAATCTCTTCCATGCGCCGGCTCAGGGTGGGGAAGCGGTCGATATGTTCGATTAGCTCCGCCGCCGGAGCGTCGGTTATCCAGTGCGTGGCTTCAATTGCCAGCCAGGCATCCAGGCGGTTATAAAACCCCTTGACGGCCAGGATTTGCCGATTGTCTTGGGCCTTCAGGATTGTCCGGCCGTTGGAGGGTTCCAGTTCCAGGTAGTCGGCGTCCTCCTGCCACAAAAAAGTGTGCCGTGATTGGCTGATGAAATCCTGGAAAGCGGCCCGGTAATCGTCGCGGGTGGGGAAGATCTCGTGGTGGTCCCAGCTAACACCGGTTATGAGGCTAATGGCCGGCTCAAAAGCCAGGAAGTTGCGGTCGAACTCGTCGGCTTCGTAAATGAAGTACTCCGAGCCGGGTTCGAAGTGCCCCATATCGCCGAACGACAGCTTGGCGCCCACCGAATAACTCACGGGCACACCCAACTGCTTAAACAGCCAGATCATCATGGCCGTAGTGGTGGTTTTGCCGTGCGTGCCGGCCACAGCGATAAGCTTGAGGTCTTTATCTTCGATAATTTGGTTTAATAGCTCATCGCGTTTGCTGGTTTTAATGTTCTGCTCGCGGCAATAAACCAGCTCGGGGTGGTCGTCCGGCAGGGAAGAACTGTAAACAAACCAGTCGATAGGCTGTTTATCATGAACGGCGGCAATGGCTTCGGCGGATTGGCCGATGTGAACATTGCTAATACCGTGTTTTTTCAGGTACTCGACGTACTGCGAAGCCTGCTGGTCGGAACCGGACACCTCGTAACCGGCCTGCTTGGCAATCTGGGCCAGCGGGCCGATGCCGGCTCCCCCAATCCCTGAGAAGTAAATATGCATGCTTATAGGGTACTATATTATCGTAGACCGTATGAATAAGCGAAAACTTCATCACCTCTGGACCAGAATCCGGCATATCAAGCCCTGGTATTTCCTGGTTATTGCGGCGGCCAGCGGTGTAATCTGTGTTTTTGCCCTAAGAGCCAACAACGAGCACATGATCAAGCTAAGGGACGACGTACACGCCGCCGACCAGGCCGGCAGTGACGTCCAGGGGCCGCTCAGGGCCCTCCAGGCTTATGTAACGACTCACATGAACACCGACCCGGGAGCCGGCCAGAACGGCGTCTATCCGCCTATACAGCTTAAATATACCTATGACAGGCTGGTTAAGGCCGCCAATGACCAGTTTGCACAGGCCAACTCCCAGCTCTACAGCGACGCCCAAAAGCTTTGCGAACAGCAAAATCCCACCGATTTCTCCGGGCGCAACCGCGTGCCGTGCATAACCCAATATGTACAGACCCACAGCCCCACCAAAGAACCGGCTATCCCGGACGCTCTCTATAAGTTCGCCTTCGTCAGCCCCGGCTGGTCACCCGACCTGGCCGGCTGGAGCATGGTGTTGGCCGTACTTGGCGGCCTGCTCTTCATTACTACTTTCGCGGCCCACCGTTGGTTCCGCGCTAAAGTATAAAAAACGTCCCTCCGGAGAGGGACGTCTAGCGCTCTAGCCTAAAGGGTTAAGGCTTGGCCGTACCGGCGCTTTGAGTGCTGTTAGCACTGTTACTGCTGGCGCTGGTACTTTGGTCGGCACACTTCTGGCCGTTCGGGTTCTGCTGCTGGAAGGTCTTGACGGCTTTGGCCACCTGGCCACCGTCCTGCAGGTTCTCCCAGAAGGTGACCTGGTCACGATTGATGACCATCTGGTCGAACGGTTCATGCAACTCACAACCCAGTTTCACGAGGGTGACATTGGCATTGGTACTGCTCGCCCCGGTCCCGGTTGAAGAAGTCTGTAGGTAGTAAATGTTACTAAGAACGACGTACTTACTGTTAAGAGACTTAATGCTACCAAAGTAAACCTGGCCGGTGTTCAGGAAGACCGCCTGAAGGTTTTTGGTCTCTATATACTTGCTTTCGGGCTTGGCGCCACCGACGGCGGCTACCACTATAGCGGCGCAAAGCAGCACGGCTATGACCAAAACAGCTCCCGCCGTACCGACTCGCCCCCACTTACCTTGGTCCGGCCTACTCTTTCTACCGCCGGAGACACCAGGCGCACTAGATTGCCCGCCCTGAGCCACAGCCGGTGATTGTACATTGCGGTTTGAAAACTCCATAACTTCCCTCGCTCTACCCCTTTATTACTTTTTATGCTTACCGAATCAGTGTAATATACGCACCCCCTGAAAGCAAGCCACTTCTTACACGGAATTGGCCTAAGGTGTTGACAAACGAAAAGCCACTAGAGTATGTTAGGGGTACATTACTAATGGTAAGAGAGGGAGAGTCAATCATGGCTTACAAGCATACGAACTCAAAAGGTGTCACATACTACCTAAACTCGAAGGCAGTTACACTGCGCGGTGGCAAGCAGCAGACTATTTACTACTTCAGCAAGGACCAGCGTCCTGAAGCTACTGACCTGCCCGCAGGCATGGAAGTAAACGAGAATCCTCGCAACGGTTTCCTGACCGTCAAGCGCACTCGTTAATTCGGTTAGGGCCGTCTTTCTAAAGAATCGCCGGAGCCCCACCTTTAAACACCCGCTTTAACCGAGCGGGTGTTTTCTATATAATCTAGGCAATCATATGACAGAAGTAATTCTAAAAGCTAAGAACCTGCGCAAAGTTTACGACGACAAAGTCGCCGTGGACGGTATTTCTTTTGAGGTCAAAAAGGGCGAGATTTTCGGCATTCTGGGCCCTAACGGCGCCGGCAAAACGACGACTTTAGAGATGATGGAAACAATGCGCCCGATCGATGGCGGTTCGGCTACCGTTGACGGCCTCGATGTTGCCAAATACCCGAACAAGGTTAAACAGATCATCGGCGTCCAGCCCCAGGCCGCGGCCTTCATGGATAAGCAAAAACTGAGCGAAATTATCGAAATGTTCGCCGCCGCTTACGGCGAGAAGGTCAATCCCCAGGAGTTCCTTAACGATGTCCAGCTGGGCAAAAAGGCCGACGCCTACGCCGAACAGTTGTCGGGCGGCCAGCGCCAGCGCCTAAGCATCGCCACGGCCCTGGTCCACAACCCCAAGGTCTTCTTCCTCGACGAACCGACCACCGGGCTCGACCCGCAGGCCCGTCGCAACCTCTGGGATCTGGTACGTGAGGTCCGCGACAGGGGCGTTACGGTGCTGATGACCACGCATTATATGGACGAGGCCGAACTGCTCTGCGACCGCGTCGCCATCATGGACAACGGCAAAATCATTGCCCTCGACACGCCCAAGAACCTGATCAAACAACTGTTAAAGCGCGGCTTCAAAAAAGAAGCCATTGTTGAGCAGGCCAACCTGGAAGACGTCTTTATCGATATGACGGGGAAGGGTTTAAGGGATTAGCATGACGGTCAAGCAACAACTGCGCACCGTACTGGTCTTTACCAAGCTCAGTACCAGGCGCTTCTTCCGCGACAGCCTGGCGCTGTTCTTCGGCATTATGTTCCCGCTGATTTTCCTGTTCGTGTTCGGCTCCTTCAGCAGTGGCAACGGTAACGTTTCCTTCAAGGTGGCCGTAATTAATAATTCGCATACCCGGTTTGCCACCAGCTTTGATTCGCAGTTAACCGGGCAAAAAGTCTTCAAAGTCGACAAAGACGCCACGACCTTACCGGCCGCCAAGGAAAAGATCAGCCGCGGACAGCTCGACGGCATTATCGTCCTGCCACCGGACTTTGGCGCCGTCAAACCCGGCCAAACCAACCCCAGCGGCGACGCCCAGGTGCTATATAACAAGAGTAATTCGGGCACCGGCCAGGCGCTAACATCGGTGTTACAGCAGACCTTCAACCGCGTTAATGCCCGCTTTGTAACCGTCCAACTGCCATTCAGCGTTCAGCCGCAGGAGCTACATGCCAAGAGCCTGACCACTTTCGACTACACCTTTGCCGGCCTGCTCGGTTTCTCGATTATGGGCATCGGCGTCTTCGGCCCCGGCAACGTTTTCCCCGAGCTTAAAAAGCAGGGGGTTCTGCGACGCCTGCGAACCACGCCGATTCATACCTGGCAATACTTCATGGCCACCATGTTCAGCCAGGCGGCCACCGGTTTTATAGCCATCGCCCTGCAGTTTTTTGTCGCTATTACGGTCTTCCACCTCAAGGTGGTGGGCAACTACGCCGAAGTCTTTTTATTCACCGCCTACTGCATTTTTATGATCCTCGGCCTGGGCCTGGCCATCGGCGGCTGGGCCAAGAACGAACGCCAGGCCCAGCCACTGCTTAATATCATCGCCTTCCCGATGCTTTTTTTGAGCGGCACTTTCTTCCCGCGCTACGCCATGCCGATCTGGCTCCAGCACGTCACCAACTACCTGCCGCTAACACCGGTAATCGACGGCCTGCGCCTGCTAACCACAGAGGGCAAGCACCTGGTCGACCTCGGCCCCCAACTGGGTATCATCACCGTCTGGTTCGTGCTGATCTACGCCATCGCCTTCCGCATCTTCAGCTGGGAATAAGCACAACCTCTATTGCTAG
>CAYUNY010000040.1:0-6218 GCA_964446315.1 uncultured Candidatus Saccharibacteria bacterium | reverse complement strand
GCCAGGTGGCGGCCGTCGCCGGGGGGCACCACGGTGTGGCCGGCGTTGGCGCCACCATTGCCGCGCACCACGACGTCATAATCAATAGCGGCCAGGTCCACGAACCGGCCCTTGCCCTCGTCACCCCTCTGTAAACCGACAATCATATCTAAAGACATACCTGATAGAGCATACCCGCCAACAGCCTAGCATGCAAGTTTAATTAGATCTGGTTGTCGCCTTCGAAGAGGGCCGAGAGCGAATCGTCAGCAAAAATCGCCGCGATGGCGTCGGCGATTAGGGGGGCGATCGACAATACTTCGATCTTCTTGCTCTTGGTGTTGCTGTTTTGGGGCAAGGTATTGGTAACGACTATCTTATCGAAGGCCGAGGCTTCGAGCCGCTCCAGGGCCGGTCCCGAAAAGACGCCGTGAGTCGAAATACCAAAAACGCCCTTGGCGCCATGTTTCATAAGCAGGTCGGCGGCCGTGACGATGGTGCCGGCGGTGTCGATCATGTCGTCTACAGTGATGCAGAGCTTGCCCTTAACGTCGCCGATCAGGTAGCGGGCTTCGGATACGTTCTTGGTGGTTTTAGAGCGGTGCTTATGGATAATAGCCAGCTCACATCCCAAATGGGTGCTGTAGCGCTCGGCCATTTTCACCCGGCCGGCGTCGGGCGCCACCATAACGATGTTTTTAAGGTCGAGGTTCTCGCGGATGTAATTTTTGAAAAGCGGCATGGCGATGAGGTGGTCGAACGGGCCGTCGAAGAAACCCTGGGTCTGGCCGGAGTGCAGGTCGACGCTCATAATGCGGTCGGCGCCGGCCACGCTCAGCAAGTCAACTATTAAACGGGCCGCGATTGGTTCGCGGCCCCCGGCTTTGCGGTCTTGGCGGGCGTAGCCTAGGAATGGGCACACCGCCGTGATACTGCGGGCCGAAGCGCGCTTGGCGGCGTCAATCATCATCAGCTGTTCGATAATCGCTTGGTTCACCCTGCCGTAGTGGGCCTGGATTATAAAAACGTCGTTGCCGCGCAGGGATTCGTTTACCCTTAAGCGGACTTCACCGTTGGCGAAGTTGCTGAGCTCAATGTCGGCCAGATCGAGTTTGAGGCGATCGGCAATCTCGCTAGCCAGCGCGGGATGGGTACGGCCGGTCAGTAATTGAATACGCCTACCCTTGCCTGTACGATGCACGACCCGGTTCATAACCCTAGTGTAACATAGCTTGACAAGCAGTTAGCGAACATATACACTTTTTATCAATTGAGGCTATCATTTAGCAAAAATGCATAGTTTCAGGGCAAAATAACTTAACTTTTTGGAGAAAACATGGCACTCAAGGGCAAAACCAACCAGTACGTCAAGGTCGCCTCGCACGAAGGTATTAAGGGCGAGGTCAAAAAGGTGGTGCTCTTATATTCCGGCGGCCTCGACACCAGTACGATGGTCAAATGGATCCAGGACGAGTACAAGGCTGAGGTGATTGCCCTGACCATCGATATCGGCCAGCAAGCCGACGACCTGGAAGAAATCCGCAAAAAAGCCCTCAAACTGGGCGCCATCAAAGCCATGGTGATCGACGCCAAAGAGGAATTCGCCGAAGAGTACATTGCCAAGGGAATTAAGGCTAACGCCATGTACCAGGGCCGCTACTACTTGAGCACGCCGCTGGGCCGCCCACTGCTGGCCAAATGGGCCGTCAAAATCGCCGCCCAGGAAGGCGCCGACGCCATCGCCCATGGCGCCACCGGCAAAGGCAACGACCAGATCCGTATGGAAGGCTCGGCCCTGGCGCTGAACCCCGACATCAAGATCATCGCCCCGGTCCGCGAATGGGGCATGGGCCGCGACGAACAGCTCGAATACTGCAAAAAGCACGGCATCCCCGTCAAGCAAACCAAAGACAAGCCCTACTCTTATGACGACAACATGTGGGGCGTCACCGGCGAGGGCGGCGAAATCGAGAACCCGGCTCTAATCCCGCCGCTGGAAAAGATCCTGCAGATTTGCGTAACGCCCGAAAAGGCCAAGAACACGCCCGAATACATCACCATCGAGTTCGAAAAGGGCCTGCCGGTGGCCGTCGACAGCGTCCAGATGTCGCTGGTCAAAATCATCGAACAGCTCAATAAGCGCGGCGCCCAGCACGCCATCGGCATCACCCACCTGCTCGAAGACCGCATCATCGGCCTCAAGGTCCGTGGCCTCTACGAGGCGCCAGCCGCCGAAACCATTGTCACGGCCCACAAGGCCCTGGAGCGCTACACTTCGACCCGGCTGGAAAACGAGTTCAAATCGATCGTCGACGAAAAATGGGCCTACCTCTGTTACGGCGCCCTCTGGTTCGAGCCGCTAATGGACGACCTGAACGCCTACGAAGACAAGGTTAACGACAAAATCACCGGTACTGTCACAGTTAAGCTCTTTAAAGGACACGCCGAAGCCGTAGCCGTCGAAACGCCCAACAGCGTCTTCGACGAGAAGTTAGCGACCTTTATGGAAGACGCCGGGCAGTTCAACCAGAACGCTTCGGCCGGCTTCATTGAACACTACACCTTCCAGATGAAGTTGGCCCAGCGCCGCCAGCGCACCGCCCTGCTGGCCGTCGGCGGCCGCGCCCAGAAGCTCAAGCTGTTGCCGCAAATGAAAACCCTCGACGCCCTGGGCTACCGGCTCTACGCCACCTACAAGACCTATAAGTTCCTGAAGAGTCACGGCATCGAGGCCATGCTGGTCAATAAGATCAGTAGTCCCGAGCTCAAGCCCAACCTGACCGACCTGCTCGACGCCAACCGTTTTGACCTAATAATTAACATACCCACTACTAAAGACCCTGCTACCACCAAGGCCAAAGAAAAGACAGACGGCCAGATCATCCGCGAAAAGGCCGTCAAGACCAACACGCCGCTCATTACCTCGGTTTCGGTCGCCGCCGAAATGGTTGCCAAGATCAGTAAAGCCAAGGTGTAGGCCTATGAAGTCGAAGCCCGTTAAACGCGTACTGCTCTGCCGGCCGACCTACTTTACCGTCGAGTATGTCATTAACCCGCACATGCAGCCCTACTCCGTGGATCCGTCCAAGGCGCTGAAGCAGTGGCAAGCGCTGGTCGAAATATTGAAAAAGCTGAAGATAAAGGTCGATGTTATCGACCAGCACCCCGACGTGCCCGACATGGTTTTCGCGGCCGACCAGGGCATCGTGCGCGACGGCGCTATCCTGCTGGCAAACTTCCGCTACAAGCAGAGACAGCCGGAACGCGTATATTACCGCGAATGGTTCCGCGAGCACGACTTCCGCCTGCGCGCCTTGTCTAACATCTTTCCTTTCGAGGGTGGTGACGCCCTGTTCTGCGGCGACATGCTGTTCGTGGGCACCGGCTTTAGAGCCAGCGTCGCCAGTTGTGAAGAATTAGCCCAAAAGCTCGAGATCGACGTTATGCCACTCAGGCTGGTAGACCCCTTCTTTTACCATCTTGACATGGGCTTCCTGCCGATCAACGCCGATACGGCCTTTTACTACCCGCCGGCCTTCTCGCGCAACTCGCAGAACTTGCTCAAACGCCTCATACCCAACCTCTACGAATTATCCGAAACGGCCACCCGGGCTTACGCCGCCAACTCCTTCGTTAGCGGCCAGGACATCATTATCGCCAAGAACACCCCCAAATCGTTCCACGACGACCTCAAGAAAATCGGCATGCGCATTCACGAAGTCGATGTCAGCGAATTCAAAAAGGCCGGCGGCGGCATCCACTGCCTGATTAACGTGCTAGAGTAAATATAATGGCCTGGCAACAAATAAACCCCAAACAAATCCTGCTCGACAAAATCAAGGCCAAAGGCGGTTGGGTCAACGCCCACACCCACATCGACCGCAGCTACATCATTAATTACGACAATTACGTGCTAACCGGCGACCCGCTTCACATTAAGTGGGACCACCCCGACGAGTTCAAGGCCAAAATTACCGTCGACGAGATTGTCGGCCATATGTCCCAGGTTATCGAGAACCAACTTGGGCAAGGTGTGCAGGCCATAGGCTCCTTTATTGATTGCGACAGCGTTGTAGAAGACAAAAACCTTAAAGCCGCCACTATCATCCGCGACAAATACAAAGGACAGATTGATATCAAATTCATCCACCAACCGATCAAGGGCTTTTTTGGCGACAATCCCGAAGACCGCAAATGGTTTGAAAAGGCGGCGGGCTTCGTTGATATTATTGGTGGCCTGCCCGAGCGCGACAGCAAGGTCAAGATTGGCGTCGACCGCAAGGCCGAACACCTCGACATCCTATTCGAAACCGCCAAAAAGAATAACAAGCCCCTGCACGTGCACGTCGACCAATACAACGACCCCGAACAGAAAGACACCGAACTGCTGATTAATAAAACGCGTGAGTACGGTTACAAGGGCAAGGTCACGGCCATCCACTGCATATCCTTGGCGGCGCAGAAGAAGTCTTACCGCGAAAAGATCTACAAAGAGCTTATCGAGCAGGATATCACCGTGGTCGCCTGCCCTTCGGCCTGGATTGACGCCCGCCGCAGTGAAACCCTTGTGCCATCGCATAATTCGGTGACGCCGATTGACGAAATGATCCCGGCGGGCGTCCGTGTGGCCATCGGCACCGACGACATCGCCGACATCTATAAGCCTTTCAGTGACGGCGACATGTGGACCGAACTGCGCATCCTGCTCGAAGCTACGCACACCTATGACATGGATGCCCTTCTCGAAATCGCCGCCACCAACGGCCGCAAAGCCCTGTTTCTGGATTAAATATGTATACCGACCTGCTGATTGCTTGCCTGGCCCTAGTTGGATTAATCACCCAGCGGATTCTGGGTTTTGGCGCCGGGTTTTTCTTGGTGCCCGTACTGCTGGCCAACTTTTCGCCGCCGGTGACCATTACGGTGACCCTGGGCGTGGGCAGCGTGGCCTCGATTATTTTGCTGTACCAGGATCGTTCTAAGCTCGAGCTCTCGTGGTCTATTATCTGGTGGCTATTAATTACTGCGGTTCCCGGCTTACTGCTTGGCGTTTACGTAGTCACTCATATTAACAAGGCCTGGCTACAGATCATCGCCGGCTTTCTAATCGTTGTTACGGTGCTCATACAGCAGTACGCCTTCCCTAATCCCACCAAGAAGTTGCGAGCCGATGCCAAATTGACGATCACGGGCTTTATGTCGGGTTTTTTGAATGCCGCCGCGGCCTTGGCCCAAATGCCGATACTGCTCTGGATGAGGGCCCACATTACCACGCCAAACCAAGTCAGGCACACCCTGGCGGTTATTTTTATCGCCATGAACACCTTTAGCATGGTGGTGATAAACCTTCTAAAGCCACACAGTTTAAGCTCTAAAGCATTGTGGATTTGCGCCATGTTACTGCCCATCATCATTGTTGGAAACGTTATAGGCGCAAGAGCCGTTAACCGTATTAACATTAAGCTTTATAACAAGCTGGTGCTGGTAGCGATAATTGCTTCCGGTCTTTCGAGCGTAGCTCTGGGTATACGTAGCTTAACTTAGGCTTTTTTTGATCTGGTTGGCGAGGTTGGCGTTCCAGATAGCGCCGGTGGCCGACATGACGGCGTCGGCGCCGGCCTGGCGGTATTCTAGAAAGTCTTTGGGCGTCAGCACGCCGCCGACACCGATAATTTCGTAGCTGTATTCGTGCTGTTCGCGAATGTCTTCCAGGCGCCTGGTCATATCCAGGCCAAGGTCTTTGATAGCGTGGCCGGATAAGCCGGCTTTAAGGCGCCCCTTGCCCGGCAGGGCCTGGTTGCCCTGCTGGTCGTAAACCGGCGCGGCAAAGGTATTAATGCCGCTGATGGCCGCCACGTGCGGCGCGGCCGCTTGGACGACGTGCTTCAGCAAGGCTTGCTCGGTGGGCGGAAAGTAGCCTATTTTGGCGATGATCGGCGTACTGCTGACGGCCTGTTTAACGACTTCGCAAACGAGGCCGACTGCCATCGGGTCGTAGCACAGGACGCCCTCGTTATGCACGTTCGGGCACGAAAAGTTTATCTCGATGGCTTTGGCGCCACTATTTTTAGCAAGCGTGGCCGCAGCGGCGAAATCGCGATAATAATCCTCGGTGGTAAAGCCGGGCTGGATGGTGCCGACGACGCTGGTGATCAACAATTGGCCCTTGCCGGCGCGGGCGTTAGCTTTTTCGGCGTCGGGTACCCAATAGCGCGGGTCGAGCGAGTTGTTGCCGTAGG
>CAYUNY010000039.1:0-6291 GCA_964446315.1 uncultured Candidatus Saccharibacteria bacterium | reverse complement strand
TGGTCATTTTGATCAGTTCGTAGCCCAGCTGGACGCGGTCGATGTCTTTGACGATGTCAGAGTAGTAGGTTTGAAGGCGGCTGGAGATCATGGTGCCGATCTCGCCCCTGCCCTCTATGTAGGTGATGTCGCTGACGCTGAACAGCTCGATGCCGCCGGCCATTTTGCTTTTCATGCGGCGCACTCCGCGCACCATTAGCCGCAGTTTGCCGCGATCGGGCGTTAATAATGTGACGATGCGGTCGGCCTCGCCGTAATCGGTGCGGCTCAGCACGATGCCTTTGGTAATGATCTGTTTCACGCCGCTACCGCTAGTTGCTCATTGACCGCCTCCACCAGCTCGGCTAGCGTGGTTTGCGGCTTGTACAGGTAAGCCACGACGCCCAGCTCGTCTTTTAAAAGCTGTTGGTTGGTGTCGAATTCGGTCGGCGGCACGTTGGTGTGCACCACCACCGGAATGTCCTGCCAGTCGGGATAAGACCTGAATTCGTAGAGGAATTCGATGCCGGAATGGCTGGTCAACTGCAGTTCCAAAACCACCAGGTCGGGACGCGTTTGGTCGGCCACCAGGACGCCGGCCTGGGCGCCGGCGCAAACGCCTACGCTGTGGCCGGCCGCGGCCAGCGCTTCCAGGTAGGTGTCGGCCAGCAGACGGTCGGGTTCGATCAGCAGGATGTCGGCCATGTTATACCAGGTGCAGTTGGTTATTGGGCTGGAGCACTGTGCCGATGCCGTAGAGTCGGTGGTGGCGCGAGGCCGTCAGCTTGAGGTCCATGGCATGCAGGATGGCGTCGGCCACGAACACGCCGGCGCCGTTGGTGTGGCTGAGGTCGGTCAGCGGCTGACGGCTGTGCTTGAGCAGTTTGCGTCCACGCTTGAGCGCGTCGTTGCTGAGCTGTTTGGTATCGGCGTAAAGCCCGGCCACGATGCCGTAGCGACTGCGGTGGGTGGCCAGTTGCAGCTTAAGTTGCGGACTGTCTTGCGAGGGCAAAGCCTCTATCAAGGCGGCGCCCAGACTGACTAACGCGGCCTGCAGGCCCTCGCGGTGCGCCAGCACCGGGGCGTAGCGACCGGCGATGTTCATTTCTAACTCCACACCGTAGCTTTTGGCCAGGGCGTCGAGCTCGTGCCCGGTGTCATAAAGCACCGACGAAACCGAAACCGGCTCTATGGCCAGGTGGCCCTGTTCCAGGCTGAGGCGCACGCCCAGGGCGTAATTATCAATCAATCTCAGAGCAGTGTCGGCGGTGGCCTGCATGCTTTGCAGGTCGGCGCGACCGCTTAATAACCCCTGCTCGCTCATGCGGGCAATCTGTAATAAGGGCAGTTTTAGCTCTTCCGCCACGCTCAAAAGCAGGTCCTGCGACAATATAGGTGATCCACCGCGAGCGCCCGCCATATGCTACCCTCTTAGCTGATCTTAGTATAGAACAAACGGGCGCTTAGGGCGAGAAGCTGAAGTTGGGTACTACGTAATTGTTGAAGTCATTAAGGTATTGGGTGCCCTCGGTCCAGATTTCCAGGGTTTGCGAGCGTAGAGGCAGGACGATCATGGTAACCGATTTGCCATCGGTGATTTCACCGGTAAGTTTGGTGCCGATTACTTTGGGCAGTAATGGCAAGGCGTAAGCGGCGGCCGTTAGCTTGCCGGCCTGCTGTTGGTTGGCGAAGGACTGCAGTGTGTCGGCGTAAGGGCTGCTGGTGACCTTAACCCGCAGAGCGAAGGTTGAGTTCTGGTCGGTGGCCGAGGGCACCACGCCGGGGGCGAAATAGCCGTCCACCAGAGAGTTGCTGTTGTTACCGGTATCGACCACGTAGCCGCTCCAGGTCTTCGGAAAAGCGACGTTCAGACTGCCGTAAGCCTCCGGCCCCTGGTAAGTCTTCAGCGGGTTTTTGGAATCTTCGGCAAATTGTTTGTCCTTGGCGGTACTTTCTTGTTGTTTAGCGACCGTCACGGCGGCAGAGACTTTCTTATCGGAGTTGTTTTTATAGTCCTGGCGGCCGCTGATGGCCCATCCGGCCAGCCCCAGGGCGGCAATCAGCAGGATTATAGTCACAACCAGCCAGACCGCTGCCGTGTTAACCGCTCCAACGTGGTTATGTTTGATCATAGGCTCAATCTTACTAAATCTATCGGTAAATGTATAGATAGACGCCGCTCTGGACGTCATCGGCCTGTTTATCGGGTATGGCGAAGGCGAAACTGACCAGATTGACCGGCTTTCGGGCATGTTGTATAACTTTTTTGTCCAGCTTATCCATATACTTCGGCAATAAAAAGGTAAAGATCGCCTCGGCCTTCGGCCAGGGCACCCGCCAGAAATCGCCCCATATAACCCGCACCTGCTGGCGCCAGCGGAGGGTCCTCAGCCAGGCCAGCGCGGCTAGGAAAGGGTTTAGTTCATAGCCAGTAACGATTAGCCCTCTTTTGGCGGCGGCAATCAGCACCCGGCCGTCGCCGCACCCCAGTTCCAGCAAGCGGTCGCCGGGTTCAAGATCGGCCAGCCCCAAGGCGGCCTCGATTTGCGGCTTCAGGGTCGGCAGATAAGGCGCTCCGAACAGCAACACGCCCCCAAAAGCTACGATCAGCGCGACCAATATAATGGCCAGCCACATCAGCTTGGCTTCTTAAAGGTGGCTTCTATCTCGCGCACCTTATTTTCGGCCGTTTTCAGGTAACTTTCGAGCTGTTTGACCAGTTCCAGGCCGCGCTCGTAGTACTTCAGCGCCGCGTCGACGTCGAGGTCTTCGCCTTGCAGTTTCAGCATAATGTCATCCAGTTCGGCCTTCAAGGCCTGGTAGCTTGCTTTGGCTTTAGCCATGTGATTTCTCCCCTTCCAGCCGTTCGACGGCGGCCGTGAAACGACCGGTGGCCAGTTGTACGTTCACTATATCACCGCCGGAAAGCGTTTTGGTAGAGCGCAGTACCTTTTGGCCACTGCGAACTATGGCGTAGCCGCGCCGCAGGACGGCGTCCGGGTTCAGGGCAGCCAGTAGTTGGGCATGACTTTGCAGTGCCGCCTTAGCGGCTTTTAGCACCTGTAGAAGGCCTTGCTCGAGGTCACTAGCACGCTGTTTCAAATCGGCCCTGGCGTCGGCAATCTGGCGCTGTCCGGCCTGGCGTAACTGATCGGTAATCGATTGTATTTCTGCTAACACATGGGCCCGGTCGGGCACCAATAACTCGGCGGCGTTGCTGGGCGTGCTGGCCCGGCGATCGGCCGCCAGTTCGGCCAGCGAAAGGTCGACCTCGTGGCCGATGGCTACCAGCGTTGGCACACGGCTGGCCGCCACCGCCCTGGTGACCTGCTCGGTGCTAAAGGCCGCCAGGTCTTCGGCACTGCCGCCGCCCCTTATAATAACGATGGTTTCGGGCGGTTGGGCGGCAGAGTTGAACTGCTCTATGGCGGCCGCGATCTGCTCCGGCGCTGGTTCGCCCTGCACCTGCACGTCGATCAAATCAATGTCGAGGCCCTGCCAGCGGGCCTTCAGAATCTTAACAAAATCGGCGTAGGCGGCCGACTGCTTAGAGGTTACAAGGCCGATTCGAGTCGGCGGGTACGGCAATGGCCGCTTACGCGCCTCGTCGAACAGCCCTTCGGCCGTCAGTTTGGCCTGCAATAGCTGGGCGGCCTTCTTAATACTGCCCTCGCCCGCCGGCCGGATAGCCTGGACATTAAACCGAAAACCGCGCGTCTGATGATATCGCGGTTGGCCCCTTACTTTTAGCATCATGCCATCCTCTAACGGCCCGGGGAGCTGGGTTATAAAGCACCAGCAATTGACGGTCGCCTCTTCATCCTTTAGGTCAAAGAATACCAACCGGTCGCGCCAAATTTTGAAGCTAGCCAGCTCGCCGGTGATGGTAACGCTCGGGTAGGCGTATTCCAGCGTCTGGTTGAGCAGGGCTACGAACTCGCCGACGCTGAGTTCCAGGGGCTCGGCTTCAGGTAGTGACGACACCCGGTGCTCCCGGCGGCTGTTGGCCGCGCCTCAGCGTTTGCTGGTACAAATAATAGCCCGGCGGAATCTGGATCAGGGTGTTCACCACCCGATACATCACGATCACCGGCAGGCTGACGCCTGCAGGCACGCCAGTGCCGGCCAAAACCGCCGTCATCAAAGCTTCGTAAATGCCGACACCACCAGGCAAAACCGATACTAGGCCGGCGAAATTGGCGATGGCATAGGCCAATATGACGGCGCCGATATTCACCACGTGACCAAAGGCCAGGAAAACCACATAAACCGCCAGCACCTCTGTTACGTTAGCTAGTGACGCGTACCAGAATGGCGCATTGAGCCGCCGGTAGCTTTTTTTGATCGCCTCGTAATTATCGTGGAAATCGTCAACCACCCCCCTTGCCCGTTCGATGTTGATAGTTTCGGGATGTTTAGGCCGCACCAGTCGAATCAACCTATTTAGCGCAAGGGTAAGGTTCCTGAAAAAACTGTTGATCCGCTCCCGGCTACCCAGCAAGTAGAAAAAGCCGGCCGTTCCAAGCAACAGTATGGTCGACAGCGAGCCGGCCACCAGCATGATCAGGTTGTTCACCCGCCCCATCACCGCCAGCGCCAGCACGCCGAAAATGATCAGCCCTTCGAACGACAGGAACATCAGCACCAGCTTCGTGAAGTGCACCGATGTAGCCTTAGCGCCGCTTAATTCGGTGCCCTCGCGCATGCGTAGGCTGAAGTACGACAAGCCGGTGACGCCCCCGCTCGGGAAAACGTGGTTCACGAAATTGAGCTCCAGCGACGCCCTAAACAGATACTTATAATCCAGCTTGTTGCCAACAATCGCGAATAGCCTCTGGTAAAGCCGCGCCTGGGCATGATAGTTTAGGAACTCCACGGGCAATAGCAAAAGCAACGCCCAGGCATGCACGTGCTTCAGGTTATGAATAGTAGTGCCGAGCTGATGGCGTAGAGCGTAAGCCACCAACACCAAAGCCACCAGCGTTACCAAATTGAGCAACAGCTTCCACCGCCGTCTCAACCAACTCGTCTCAGCCATATCTGATTATTATAGCCTATTTATATAGGGTACACTTGAGGTTATGCAGAGTTTGATGATACTGGGGCGCCAGCCGGCGCTGGGGTTGGCTGAGCTGGAGAGTTTATATGGAGCCGACAAGCTCCGGATGGTTGGAAAAGAGGCCGTGATTGTTGATATTGACCCCTGTTATCTGGCCTTTGACCGGCTGGGCGGCAGTATAAAGTTTTGTAAGTTATTAACGACACTAGAAACGACCAAGTGGCAGGAAATCGAGGATTTTCTGGTTCAGGTTTCGCCAGAGCATAGCGCGCGTATGCCGGAGGGTAAAATGCGCCTCGGCCTCAGCCTGTACGGCATTAATGAAAGCCTGAAACGGATCGAAGCCACAGGCCTGACGCTCAAAAAAGCCATCCGCGCAACCGGCCGCTCGGTGCGCCTAGTTCCAAATAAATCTACTGAGCTGAACAGCGCCCAGGTACTTCATAACCAACTGACCGGACCAACCGGCTGGGAGTTGGTTTTTATTCGTGACGGCGACAAAACGGTGGTCGCCCAGACCGTCAAAGTCCAGGATATCGAGGCCTACACCCGCCGCGACCGCCAACGCCCCAAACGCGACGCCAAGGTTGGCATGTTGCCCCCCAAACTGGCCCAAATCATCATAAACTTGGCCAGCGGCCAACTGCCCGAAGACAAACTGGAATCGATTTGCGACATTCCGGCCGGCGAGATTATTCCCCGCCCTAACCTCGAAAAGACTCTGCTCGACCCGTTCTGCGGCACCGGTGTTATCTTGCAGGAAGCGGTGCTGATGGGCTACGACATTTACGGCACCGACTTAGAACCGCGCATGATTGATTACAGCCGGGAGAACCTGACCTGGCTGAATAATTTGTACGGTTTGAAGGTCTCGGACTATCGCTTCGAGGCCGGTGACGCCAGCATTAATAAGTGGACGCCGCCGATCGATCTGGTGGCCAGCGAAGCCTACCTGGGCCGGCCTTTCACCACCCACCCAACGCCCGAAATCCTGGCCCAGACGGTGGCCGACTGCAATCTGATAATTAAACGCTCTCTGCAGAACCTGCACGGCCAACTAGAACCCGGCACCCGCCTTTGCCTGGCGATTCCGGCCTGGCAAACCAGGCCTAATGAATTCAAGCACCTACCCCTTATTGACCAGATTGAGAATTTGGGCTATAATCGAGTCAGTTTCGAGCATGTTAGGGATGAAGAGCTGCTCTACTATCGTAGCGATCAGATCGTCGGCCGACAGCTCCTGGTAATAACAA
>CAYUNY010000038.1:0-6558 GCA_964446315.1 uncultured Candidatus Saccharibacteria bacterium | reverse complement strand
TGACGCAGGTTACCAAGACCAACGCCTACGGCTACCAGATTAACTCCTTGCGCGAAAAGCAGTCCCAACTGAGGAGCGAGCATGACGACCTGAGCGTCGCCGCCGCCCGCTTGCAGTCGCTGAGCCGCGTCCAGGACAGCGCCGCCGCCAAATCGCTGGTATCGGTCGCTCCCAGCGCCACCGTCCAGAACTAGCCTTTTCCTCTGATTGGGCTAGTGGACGACGGCTTTTCTTATGACTTTCCAAACCCACACACTTAATGTGTACTTAGTGTGTATTAAGTGTGTTGCCTCCAGAAGACATGTGGAAGGTGAGGGTCGACAGCGGCCGACCGAAGTTATATAATTAAACAAATGGCTCCGCAAAACAAAAACGATTTAAGCCAGTCCGTGACGCGTATCCGCCTGTGGTACGGCTTGCTGGTGCTAGTGCTGGCTATTTTCGTGGTGCGGTTGTTCTACGTGCAGATCATCCACTACGGGCATTATCGGGCGGCGGCGCTGAGCGACCAGCTCAAGCAGTACCAGATTCCGGCCACTCGCGGCATTATCGAGGCCCATGACGGCGACAACGTACTGCCGATTGTTCTCAACCAACAGCTCTACACGCTGTACGCCGACCCCCTATATGTTAAGAAACCGGTCGACACGGCCGCCAAGCTGGCGCCGCTGGTCGGCGGCGACGCCGACAAGTTCGAGGAGCTGATGAAAACCAAAAAAAGCCGCTATGTGGTCCTGGCTAAGAAGTTAACCAAGGAACAGAGCAGTGCCGTTACCAAACTGAAACTGCCCGGCGTGGGCACCATCGCCCTGGATTACCGGACCTACCCGCAGGCCAGCCTGGCGTCGCAGGTGCTGGGCTTCGTGGACGACGAAGGGAAGGGCAAGTACGGTGTGGAGCAGGCTATTAATAAGCAACTGACCGGCACACCCGGCGAGCTCAAGGCCATTACCGACGCCAGCGGCGTGCCGTTGGCCGCCAGCAAAGACAATACCCGCGTGGCGCCCAAAGACGGCCAGGACGTGGTGTTGACGATCGACCTGGCCATGCAGCAGCAGTTGGAGAATATAGTGGCGCAGGGCGTTAAAGACGCCAAAGCCGAATCCGCCAGCGCCGTAATTATCGACCCGCACACCGGCGCCGTTAAAGCCATGGGCAACGCGCCGACGTTTGATCCGTCGCAGTACTTTAAAGTCGACGATCCGTCGCTGTTCCAGAATGCCGCCGTGGCGCGTCCCATTGAGGTCGGCTCGACCATGAAAGCGCTGACTACGGCCGCGGCCCTGGACCAAGGCGTGATCAAGCCCAACACGACCTATTATGACCCGTCGCACTGGCTGGTGGACGGCTTTACCATTACCAACATCGAAGAAGATGGCGGGGCCGGCACACGTAGCCTGTACGACCTGCTAAACCTGTCGCTGAACACCGGCGCCACCTGGGAACTGATGCAGATGGGCGGCGGCGAGATCAACAGCAAGGCCCGCGAGGCCTGGCACGACTATCTGGCCAACCGCTACATGTTCGGCAAGCCGACCGGTATTGAGCAGGGCTATGAATCGCCGGGCATCGTGCCCGACGCGGCCGATAACGGCGCCGGTATCGACCTGACCTATGCCAATACCGCCTTCGGGCAGGCCATGACGGCCACGCCGATCCAGATGGCCTCCGCCCTGTCGGCTATCCTGAACGGCGGCACTTATTACCAGCCGCGGCTGGTGGACCAGACCATCGGCAGTGATGGCCAGGCCCACCAAGTGGCACCCAAAGTCGTTAAGCACGGCATAGTTAAAGCGCAGACCGGCCGTGACCTGATTCCGATGATGCAGTACGTGGTCGAAAAACATAACTTCGCACCGCAGTTTGACCAGGCCAACTATACCGTGGGTGGTAAAACGGGTACCGCCCAGATCGCCAAGCCCGGCGGGTCGTATTATGACAATTTGTTTAACGGCACCTACATCGGCTTCGTGGGCGGCGACGCGCCTCAATACGTGATAGTGGTGTTCGTATATAAGCCGACGGTCGGCGGCTACGCCGGCACGGCCGCAGCCCAGCCGATTTTCGGTAAGCTGGCCCATATGCTGATCAACAACTCTTATGTGACGCCTAAAAAACACTAAAATGGTATAATTAGACAAAAATTGCCCATATGAACACCTTGCACATTGCCATCACCGCCCACAACCTGACACGCATATTGGCGTTTGGTTTTCTGGGCTTCGCGCTCAGCATGGCGCTGACGCCCATATACACCACAGCCGCTTATAAATACCAGTGGTGGAAACGCCAACGCACCCAGGCCTGGTCGGGCGGGGTGGCCACCGTTTATAACAAACTGCACGCCGAGAAACACAAGCGCAACATCCCGACTATGGCGGGCCTTATTTTCGTGGCCTCGATTATTATTGTGACCTTGTCGGGCAACCTGAGCCGCGGCCAGACGTGGTTGCCGCTGGCTGGCCTGGCCGGCGCCGGCGCGCTCGGTCTTATAGACGATATTATGAACATCCGCAGTGTTGCCGGAGGCGTGGCCGGCATGAGCGCCAAGCTCAAATTCCTTCTGCATAGCCTGTTAGTGCTGGCGGGCGGCTGGTGGTTCTACGCCAAACTCGAAGTGCACTCCATATATCTGCCGGGGCTGGGCAACTGGCACATCGGCGTCGGTATCATAGCCTTGTTCTGGCTGGTGGTGGTGGCGACGGCTATTTCGGTCAACTTTAGCGACGGCCTGGACGGCCTGGCCGGCGGCCTATTGGTGTCTTCCTTCATGGCCTACGCCATTATCTGCGCCGTCGAACAGAAGTTCGCGCTGGCCGGTTTTTGCCTGACGGTGGTCGGCTCGTTGTTGAGCTACACCTGGTTTAACATCTATCCGGCGCGCTTTTTTATGGGCGACGTCGGGGCCTATGCGCTGGGCACGGCGCTGGGCATTATAGCCCTGCAAACCGATACGGTTTACGTCCTGCCGGTCATCGGCTTCGTTTACGTGATCGAGACAGGGTCGGTTATTATCAATCGTTTAAGCCGCAAACTGCGCAACGGCAAGAAGGTTTTCCTGTCGTCGCCGATCCACCATCACTTCGAGGCTATCGGCTGGCCGGAGACCAAGGTGACCATGCGTTTTTGGATTCTCGGCCAGGTGGCCAGCGTGCTCGGCCTGATTATCTTCCTTATGGGAAAACAGGGGTAAAGCGGCCATGCGGCCACATTTACGCGGCCAGGGGCGGCGGCGCTCTGAAATCCAGAACCGTCAGCTCCAGCTGGGCAGGGGAAAGCGCCCCGACTACTGGTTGCTTATCTGGTGCGCGGCTCTTTTATCGATTGGCTTGATAGTGGTTTACGCCATCAGCCCGGCGCTGAGCGCCGCTAACCATGTTGGCGGCGGCTACTACATTAGCAAGCAGTTGCTGGCCATCGGCCTCAGCCTGGTGGCTTTCGTGATCACCGCCAATGTGCCGCTGGCTTGGTGGCGCCAGGCTTATAAGCCATTGCTGGCAGTGGCCGCCGCGGCCACGCTGTTGGCCCTGGCCATGCCGGTCAACCCGGCCTATCCGGCGCACCGCTGGGTACGCCTGGGCGGACTGTCTTTCCAGTCGGTTGAGCTGTTGAAATTCGCCGTTATGGTGTGGCTGGCCGGCTTCCTGGCCAAGCGCAAGGCCGAGGGTAATATTCGCAGTACGCAATTGACCCTTAAGCCGTTGATCTACGCCCTGGCGGCCATTGGCGTGGTGGTCGTATTCATCCAGAGCGACCTGGGTTCAACAGGGGTGATCATAGCCATGATGGGCACCATGGCGTTCGTGGCAGGCCTGCCGATGAAGCGTATTATGCTATTCAGTTCGATCGTGCTGATCGGCCTGATACTGGCGGTTTCGGCGACGCCTTACCGCCGGGAGCGCCTGCAATCCTTCCTGCACCCCGAAGCTAATTGCCAGGACAGCGGCTACCAGGCCTGCCAGGCGCTGATAGCTGTCGGTTCGGGAGGAATTATTGGTCTCGGGCTGGGCAGCAGCGTGCAGGCTTACGGTTACTTGCCCGAAGCCGCCAACGACTCTATCTTTGCAATTTACGCCGAAAAGTTCGGCTTTATCGGCAGTGTCGTACTGCTGGGAGTGTTCGTGGCCTTTTTCGCGCGGCTGAAGAGCATCGCCGAGCGTTTAACCGATGATTTCAGCCGCTTCATGGTGATTGGCGTGCTGGCGTGGCTGAGCGTTCAGACGCTGATCAATGTCGGCGCCATGATCGGCCTATTGCCGCTGAAGGGCATTACCTTGCCATTCATCAGTTACGGCGGCACCAGCGTGATTTTCGCGGCGGCGGCCGTCGGCCTGGTTTTCCAGGCTTCGCGCTACGCCACGGCCACGGCACCACGCCTAACGGCCGACGTGCCGCCGCGCGACCTGCGTAACGGCCCGGTCAGGCGGGGTGTCTGATGAAGACGATTATCCTAACCGGCGGCGGCAGTGGCGGGCACATCATGCCCATCCTGGCGGTGGCCGACGAGATAAAACGCCTGGAGCCCGACAGCAAGCTGATTTACATCGGTCAAACCGGCGATTCCCTAGGTGATGTGCCCGCCAAGCACGAGTCTATAGACTATGTATACACCGTTCGGGCCGGTAAATTCCGCCGCTACCACGGCGAGGGCTTTTTACAGCACCTGAACCCGTCGACGCTGGCCAAAAATATTCGTGACGCCATTTACGTGCTGGTAGGCGCCTGGCAGAGCCGGAAGCTCTTAAAGTGGCTTAGACCTGACGCCATCTTCAGCCGCGGCGGCTATATAAGCGTGCCGGTCTGCCTGGCCGGAGCCCTGTTAAAAGTGCCATACGTGACGCACGACTCCGATAGCACGCCCAGCCTGGCCAACCGGCTGATCGCCCGTTGGGCCAGCCTGCACGCCGTGGCCCTGCCGGCCGAAACTTATCCTTACCCCAAGAATAAAACCGTTACGGTCGGGGTGCCGGTCAGTCGTCGCTACGTGCCGGAAACACCCGAACTCAAGGCGCAATACAAGAAAGAAATCAAACTGCCCCAGGCCAAAGAAATCGTTCTGGTCACCGGCGGCGGCAACGGCGCCCGGCAGTTGAACGACATCGTCCTGGACAACGCCGCCTACCTGTTAAAACGCTATTCCGGGCTAACGCTGGTGCACGTGGCCGGCCGGTCGCTGGCAGAGGGCGTAACCGCCAAGTACGATAAACTGCTGTCATACGAAGTCAGGGACCGGGTCATCGTTAAGGGTTTTATCAGCGACCTGTACCGTTACAGCGGCGCCGCCGATGTGGTGGTGGGGCGCGGCGGCGCCAACAGCCTAGCCGAATTCGCCGCCCAGGCCAAAGCCTGCGTTTTAATCCCTTCCAAACAGCTTGTCTGGAACATAAAGAACAGCCAGGCGCTGGCAGAGCAGGGGGCTATCGTGCAGTTAACAGAGGAGCAAGCCGAGCAGGAACAGCGCTTCGCCTCTGTTATAAGCGATTTGCTGGACCATCCGTCCAAACGCATCGACCTGGGCAGGGAACTGGCCAAAATCGCCCGCCCGCAGGCCACCCATGATCTGGCAGTGCTAGTATTAAAGCAGGCGAAGTAGTAGTTATTAAATTTACAACACAGACATGAAAAACCCCTTGCGCAGATCAACCGGACGGCAACGCCGCCGCATTGAACCGCCAGCGGCCCCGAAGCCGCCGCGCAAGACGCGCCGGGCGGCTATTAAAGAAACGGCCATCGAGAGCAGTCATTTCTGGCTACAGCGCAGTGGCCTGGCGGTTTTACTGCTGGCCGGGCTCTTTTCGGCGGTTAATGTTCTGAGCCTGTCATCGTCGGCCCAGGTGGTCCAGTTAGGCGCCAGCCAAGCGACCTATCTGCACAGTCGCGAGACTTACGCGGCGGCGGCCGACCGTTTGCTGGCAGGCTCCATATGGAACCGCAACAAAATCACCGTCAACACTGCCAGCATTAGCAAAGACCTGCTAGCGCAGTTCCCGGAGCTGGACAGCGTCAGCGTCACATTGCCGCTGTTGGCCCACCGGCCATTGATTTACGTGGAGCCGTCCCAACCGGCCCTGATTATGACCGGCAGTAACGGCTCTTTTGTTATCGGCAGTTCGGGTAAAGCCTTAATCGGCGCCGACAGCCCGGCGGCTCTGCCACAGGCCAAATTACCGGTTGTAACGGATCAAAGCGGGCTCAAGCTGCAGCTGAACAAGCAGGCCCTGCCGGGTACCACCGTTAACTTCATCCAGCAAGTTATAGCCCAGCTGGCGGCCAAGCACTTTCAGGTGTCCGCCATGACACTGCCGCCGGCGGCCAGTGAGTTAGATGTACAGCTGGCCGGACAGCCCTATAAGGTAAAGTTCAACCTTCATAACAGTGATATGGCCAGGCAACAGGCAGGGACGTTCCTGGCGACCATAGCCCAACTGCAGAAGCAAAGTATTACACCGGCCCAGTACGTTGATGTACGCGTGCCCGGCCGAGCTTATTACCAGTAGCCCCTATGCTCCCCCTCTAGTTCGGAAAATGTTCAGCATATTCGTTTATCTGAAAGTTCGA
>CAYUNY010000037.1:0-6565 GCA_964446315.1 uncultured Candidatus Saccharibacteria bacterium | reverse complement strand
CCTGGGCTTTGCCGGCCATGGGGGCGATCAGCGGCTCGGAAGCGTCTTCCAGGGCGGCGACCACGTCGCCGGCCACTACTTCGGTGCCGTTGGCTACGGCGGGCTTGCGCTCACCGAGCTTAAGGGTAACTTTTTCTTTGGTGTCGGCTGTGACTTGCACCACGTAATGGTCGCCTTCTTCCCAGGTGTTGGCGATGCCGGAAATTTCGGTCATGTAGGCCTGGCCCTTCGGCGTGCGGACTTCGAAAAGCTCCTCAATACGGCTCAGGCCCTGGGCGGTATCGTCGGCCACGGCGCCGCCGGATCGGTGCTTGGAGTCGAGGCTCAGCTGGGTGCCGGGCTCACCGATAGACTGGGCGGCGATAACGCCGACCGGGTGGTTGGCGGCTACCAGTTTGCCGGTGGCGGGGTCTACGCCGTAAGACTTGGGAGCCACGCCGCGCACGCTGGTGCAACTGAGGGCGCTAAGGATCTTAACGCCGTCGAGTTTTTCGTCGGCTTCAATCTTTTCAGCCACTTCGGGCTTGATCAGCTCGTTCTTCTTCAGGTAGCCCTTGACGGTTTCGGCGGCGAAACGGCCGGCTAGGCGCGAAGCGTAGGAAACGCCGATGTACTCGGCGTCGGCCCTAAGCATGGCAAAGCCGGGGTCGCTGGTGTCATCTTCGATGGTGAAGACGTCTTGGGAAACGTCCACCAGGCGGCGGGTCAGGTAGCCGGCGTCGGCTGTCTTGAGGGCGATGTCGATCAAGGCCTTGCGGGTACCGCGGGTACCGGTGAAGTATTCCAGCGGGCTCAGGCCGTTAATGTAGCCTGATTTAATGGGTAGCTCAATGGCGTTACCACCGGCATCCTGGAGAACTCCAAGCATACCGACAGCGTGATTCAGCTGGGAAATATTACCACGGGCGCCGGAGTTAATGGCGATAGCCATGGCCGAATCCTGGCCGACGAGCTGGTCGGTCAGCATGTTCAGCACATTGGTTTCTACTTTGGTCCAGTTATCGACAGTTAGGCGGTGGCGCTCATCATCGGTAATGAAACCGGCCTCGTATTGCTCGGAAACGGCGGCGGCGCGGCCTTCGCCGTCATCAATGACCTTCTGCAGGCCGGTAATCGGCTCGAAGTCGCTCATGCCCATGCTAATCCCCGAGCTGGTGGCGTATTTGAAGCCGAGGTCTTTGAGGTCGTCGGCGATTTCGGCGGTTTTTTCCTGGCCGTAGCCGGCATACACATCCGACATAACCTTCTGTAGGCGCTTCTTGGTCATGGTCTGGTCCTGTAGTTCGAAGTCTTCGGGGAAGATCTCGTTGAACAGCAGGCGGCCGAGAGTGGTCTGGCGGATCTGGCCACGGAACGGCATGCGAACCTGGCTTTGCAGGGTTATCTTGCCGCTATCCAGGGCCATGACGGCTTCTTCTATACCCGAGAAAGCGACCGGTTTAGCGTCGTGGCCCGGGCGTTCGTAGGTTAGGTAGTAACAGCCGAGAACGATGTCTTGTTCAATGTGCAGGATAGGCGAACCGTCGGCCGGCTTCAGCAGGTTGCGGTTGGCGGCCATAATGTCGCGGGCTTCGGCCTGGGCCTTATCGCTCAGCGGCAGGTGGACGGCCATTTGGTCGCCGTCGAAGTCGGCGTTAAAGCCCTTACAGACCAGCGGGTGGAGCTGGATGGCGCGGCCTTCGATCAGCACCGGCTGGAAAGCCTGGATGCTGAGGCGGTGCAGTGATGGAGCACGGTTTAATAGGACGTATTTGCCCTTAATGACCTCGTCTAGGGCGTCCCAAACGCTGGTTTCGCCCATTTCGATGAGGCGCGAGGCACTGCGGATGTTATGGGCCTGTTCACGGGCGATCAGTTCGCCGATCACGAAAGGCTTGAACAGTTCCAAAGCCATCATCTTGGGCAGGCCGCACTGGAAAATCTTCAATTCTGGGCCCGAAACAATGACAGAGCGGCCGGAGTAGTCGACGCGCTTGCCGAGCAGGTTCTGGCGGAAACGGCCTTGCTTGCCTTTGAGCATGTCGCTGAGCGACTTCAGGCGGCGGCGCTGGCCGGTGGCGGCTACGGCGCGGCCACTGCGGGCGCTGTTGTTGTCTATTAGGGCGTCGACGGCTTCCTGCAACATGCGCTGTTCGTTGCGGCGGATGACTTCCGGCGCGTTGAGGTCGATCAGCTTCTTCAGGCGGTTATTGCGGTTGATGACGCGGCGGTAAAGGTCGTTGAGGTCGCTGGTGGCGAAACGGCCGCCGGTCAGCTGGACCATGGGGCGCAGGTCGGGAGGAATCACCGGTAAGACGGAAAGACACATGCTACCGGGCTTGATGCCGGCGCGGTCCATGCTTTCCAGCAGGCGCAGGCGCTTCAACAGCTTCTTACGGCGTTGGCCTTTGGCGTCTTCGGCCTCTTTGCTGAGGTCTTTAATCAGTTGTTTGAGGTCGATTTCTTCGAGCAGTTCCTTCAGGGCGGCGCCGCCCATGCCGACGGTGACCAGCTTGCGCAGGTTGTCGGGCAGGTTGCGGTAATCAGTCTCGTTAATAAGACTGAGCTTGTTAAGGGCTGTCACTTGTTCGCGGTAAGCGTCAAATTCGACAGTCAGTTCCTCTAGCTCCTTGGTTTGCATTTCGGCCAGGGCCTTGACGTTGGCGTCCTCTTTGGCGGCTTCTTTTTCGTAGCGAAGCTTGATGGCTTCCTTGGCGGCAGAGAATTCGGCTTCCTTGTCGGCCAACAGCTGGTCGCGCTTGGCGACATCCACGCTCTTAATGATGTAGCTGGCGAAGTAAGCGACGCGCTCCAGGCTCTTGACGGTCATGCCCAGCAAAAGGCCCATGGCGCTGGGGGTGCCGCGCAGGAACCAGATGTGCGAGACGGGAACGGCGAGGTTAATGTGGCCCATGCGCTCGCGGCGGACAATACTACGGGTTACCAGCTCGCCATTCTTGTCGACGGCGGCTTCGCGTGAACGGACGCCTTTGTACTTGGCGTCGTGGGGATTAATGTCTTTAACGGGGCCGAAGATGCGCTCGCAGAACAGTCCGTCGCGCTCCGGCTTTTGGGTGCGGTAGTTGATGGTTTCGGGCTTGGTGACCTCGCCATAGCTCCAGTCCTGGATGTCGTTGGGGCTGGCCACTGCCAGGCGCACGGCGTCGAAGTCGGCGATGTCGGTGCCGGTGTTGTTGTAGCGTTGCATGGGTGACATCTTAAGCCTCCTTCCCTTCTTTATTGTCCGTTTCGTCTGTGCTCACGGTTGCCATATCGGCGGCGTTGGCGGCGGCGTCGGGGCTACCGGTTTCGTCAACGTCTACTACGCTGAAGTCTTCGTCGCCGACGGTTTCTTCGGTAACATCAATGTCGGAGATTGCCTCTTGCGGAACGTCGACTTCGGCCGGATGGGTGGCTTCCTCGTGAATGTTGGTCGCCAGGACTTCTTCGGCGTCGACTACCTTGTCGGAATGGACCAGGTCGACCTTCAGGCCGAGACCCTGTAATTCTTTAACCAACACGTTGAAGCTTTCCGGAACCTTGGGGCCGACGATCGGCGTCTTCTTAATGATCGACTCGTAGGCTTTACTGCGGCCGTAAACGTCGTCAGACTTGATCGTCAGCATCTCCTGCAAGCTGTTGGCGGCGCCATAAGCTTCCAGGGCCCAGACTTCCATTTCGCCGAAGCGCTGGCCGCCGTTTTGGGCTTTGCCGCCCAGCGGCTGTTGGGTAACCATGGTGTAAGGGCCGGTCGAGCGGGCGTGGATCTTGTCGGCCACCATGTGGTTGAGCTTAATCATGTACATGCTACCGACGGTGGTGCGCTCGGTGAAGGCTTCGCCGGTGCGGCCGTCGAACAGCTGTTGTTTGCCGTCTTCAGGTAGCTTGGCTTCTTTGAGCAGGCTTTCAATTTTGCTGACCTCAACGCCGTTGAACGACGGGCTGGCCACGCGCATACCGAGGGCGCGAGCGGCCATGCCAAGGTGGGTTTCGAATAGCTGGCCGATGTTCATGCGCGACGGCACGCCCAGCGGGTTCAAAACGATTTCAACGGGGGTGCCGTCTTCCATAAAGGGCATGTCTTCGACAGGCAGGATGCGGGCGATAACGCCCTTGTTACCGTGGCGGCCGCCGAGCTTGTCGCCAACGGCGATCTTGCGCATCTGGGCCACGAAGACCTGGATTTGCATAATAACGCCGGCTTTCAGTTCGTGGCCGTTCTCGCGGCTAAACACCTTAACACCGACGACTTTGCCGTGCTTGCCGTTAGACATGCGCTGGGAGGTGTCGCGGACTTCCTTGGCCTTTTCGCCGAAGATGGCGCGCAGTAGGCGCTCTTCGCTGGATAGTTCTTGCTCGCCTTTAGGCGTAATTTTACCGACCAGGATGTCGCCGGGGTGGACCTCGGCGCCAATGCGGACAATGCCGTCCTCGTCGAGGTGGCGGAGGGTTTCCTCGGAAACGTTGGGGATGTCGCTGGTAACGATTTCGGGGCCCAGCTTGGTTTCGCGGACTTCTATCATAAAGTCGACGATGTGGACGGAAGTCAGGGTGTCATCTTCAACCAATTTTCGGCTGATGATGATGGCGTCTTCGAAGTTGTAGCCGGCCCAGGGCATAAAGGCCACGACCAGGTCTTTGCCAAGCGCCAATTCGCCGTCGGCGATAGCCATGCCTTCGATGAGCACGTCGCCCTTCTTGACCTTGTCGCCGGTATTAACGACGACCTTTTGATTGATAGCGGTGCCTTCGTTAGAGCGTACGAAGCGTTGGGGCTCGTAGGTGATACTGCCCTCTTTGTACTTCACGACAACCTGCTGGGCGCTGGCTTTGGTGACCTCGCCGGCGGCCTCGGCCAAAATGACCTGGCCGGTGTTGCGGGCGGCGTCGATTTCGAGGCCGGTACCGACCACCGGGCTGGTGGGCTGGATCAGCGGCACGGCTTGGCGTTGCTGGTTAGAACCCATCAGCGAACGGTAAACGTAGTTCTTTTCAATAAAGGGGATCAGGCCGGCGCTGGAACCGATAATCTGGTTGCGGGCGGCGTCCATGTGGTTGATGTCGTTGGCGTCGACCTCGCCCAGCTTGAGGTGAGAGCGGGCGCTGATGCGGTCGTGCACGAAATAGCCGTCGGCATTTACTTCGTTGCCGCCGCCGGCGATGATGGCGCCTTCTTCTTCGTAGGCGTCCAGGTAGATGATTTCGTCGGTAACTTTGGCTTTAACGGGCCAGGTCGCCTTGGTTTTGACTTTAGCCAGGCGGGCGGCCATGGGAGCGGTGATTTTGGCGCCGGCTTTGACCAGCACTTTGCCCTTGTCGTCGAGCAAGTCTTCGGCGGCTATATGGCCGGCCGCGGTCTTGGCCGTAACGGCGTTAATGACCTTGCGGTAAGGCGTTTCGACGAAACCGTAATCGTTAACACGGGCGTAGTTGGCCAGGTTAAGCACCAGGCCGATGTTGGCGCCTTCGGGCGTTTCGACGGCGCAAATACGCCCATAATGCGTTTCGTGGGCGTCGCGGACTTCAAAACCGGCGCGTTCGCGGCTCAGGCCGCCGGGACCCATCGAACTCAGGCGGCGCTTGTGGGCCAATTCCGACAGGGGGTTGATCTGGTCCATGAACTGGCTAAGCTGGGAACTGGCGAAGAATTCGCGGACGGCGGCCACGATAGGCCGGGCGTTGATAAGCTGGCCGGGGGTTACGGTCTCGATTTCGCTCATCGACATGCGGTCCTTGGTGTTGCGCTCCATGCGCAGGAGGCCGATCCGGAACTGGCGCTGGACGAGCTCACCGACCAGCTTGACGCGGCGGTTGGCCAGCGAATCGATGTCGTCGGCCGGCTCCTGCGTATTATTAAGACGGATCAGCTCAGCGATAATCGCCTCGATATCCTCGAGGCGCATGACACGGTTTTCTAAGGTGTTGGGTACTTTGAGGTCGAGCCGCTTATTGATCTTGTAGCGGCCGACGCGGCTGAAGTCGAAGCGCTTGTAGTTGTAGAACATGTTCTCTATAAGGGACTTGGCGTTGTCAACGGTAGCCAGGTCGCCGGGGCGTAGGCGCCGGTAAACCTCGATCAGGGCGTCGTTCTGGCCTTTTGTGGGGTCTTTTTCAAGGGTGGCGTCCAGATACGACTTTTCGCCCGTATCGACGTGCTTAAACGCTTCTCGCATGCGGGTTTCGGTAACGCCGAGGGCCCTCAACAGCGTGGTGACGGCAATTTTGCGCTTGCGGTCAATCTTTACGTATAAAGCGCCGTTGGCGGCGGTTTCGAACTCCAGCCATGCGCCGCGGCCGGGAATGACCTTGGCGCCGTACAGGCTGGTGGCGCCGTGCGGCTCGGCCGTAAAGAAAACGCCAGCTGATCGGATCAGCTGGCTGACAACCACGCGCTCGGCGCCGTTAATCACGAAGGTGCCTCGGCTGGTCATCCAGGGGTAATCACCGAGGTAGATTTCCTGTTCTTTAACTTCGCCGGTAACCTTATTGGTCAGTTCGACATTGGCCATCAAGGGGGCTTCATAGCTGACATTGTTTTCGCGGGCGGCGGCTTCTGTCAGTTTGGCGTCGCCAAAACGATAATCCT